>JBCCIX010000112.1:0-10790 GCA_039028075.1 Bacteroidota bacterium
CGCTTCATGCCCAATTCATATCAGCACCTCTATTTTTATCATATAGCTCGTTTGCCATACGCTTCACACCTCAAGCTTTAAGTGTTGATAAAAAACCACTTACCATTCTTTGCTCGTTTAGCACCTCTGCCAATAGTTTATTCAAATCTTCACCTTGAATAAGCTCAAGCTCTTTTATTATCAAAAGCTGTGTTTCAAGTTCATAAGCCGAACCAAGGGAATACTCAATAAACTGCTTATAGGCCTTATCGCTACTTCTAGCACTTCCTTCAGCTACATTACTTGGAATGGAAACAGCAGCACGATTAATTTGAGATTTCAAACCAAAGCGCTCTTCAGCGGGCAGATTAGCGGAAAGTTTGTATGTAGCTACGGCTAGCTCAAACCCTTTCTGCCAAATCCTTAGTTTCTTAAAATCCCTCATTACAAATCGATCTACAGCATTTCACTTTTTTCTAACTCAAGCTTGAAGCGTGTAGCTAAAAGCTTGATGCCAATTCCAGTAATCAGATATACTACAGATCACGCTTGTAGCTAGCAGCTTGAAGCCCAACCCTTAATTATCCAAATACTTCTGCGCTAAAGTTGAAAATTCATCAGGATCGCCCACCGAGTACTTCTTGTACTGCTCAGGGTTCCATATCTCAACCTTATTCCCCATTCCAACTACAGTAGCATCTTTTCCTAAACCAGCAAAATCTTGCATCTTCTTTGGAATAAGAAACCTACCTGCACTGTCCAATTCTACAACTGAACTTCCACTAAAGAACTGCCTTTGAATTTTCCTGTATTCAGAATTAAATTCACTAAGGCCCACAATTTTAGAGTACAGCTTTTTGTATTCTACCATTGGGTATAAGACGAGACACGGCTCAAATCCTTTTCGTATAACTAGCTCATTACCAGAGGATTCAGGAAGAATACCTTTTATCTTTGCCGGTAGGACCAGCCTACCCTTTGCATCGATCTTGCATTCAAACTGACTAGTAAAAAAGGTCATTAGTGGTTGTATAGTCGTAGTCTAATAAACAAACATATTGAAAATAATGGGAAAATCAACCACTTTATACCACTTTATGACACCTTTTGATAATTCGGTGGTAAATGGACTCTTAATGGCCGATAGAGCCATCTTTTGTACTCCTTTTAATCTACACTAAGGATACGACCTACGCTCTCTGAAATCCGCATCTCGTTGGTTTCTATCGCTTCTCAATGACTTTCGAGCCCAGTTTTTAAGTTGAGAGTATTGAAAGCCAGTGCTATCCTTAAGAGTTTAAGTATAACTGTTGATTTTCATCTGCGATTTCATAGGCGAAACCTAAATAATACCTCGTTCACTTAGTTCTTGGACTTCAGTTGTACTTAGGCCTAATTTTTGAGCAAGTATAGCTTCATTGTGCATGCCCAAGCACGGCGGTGGGAGGATGTGGGAGGGAATTTCTATTCCGCTCGCTGCAAAACGACGCAATCCTGCATACCGGTCACTTTTTAACAATAGATCTTCGATATTTTTCTGATCCAGCGTTTCGGCAACGGAGGTTATTACGCCTGCGGGAATCTGCTTTTCATTCAATTTAGACATCAGGTCATTAGCGGTAAACGTTGCTATTTTTGGGGATAAATAGGTCTCCAGTTTATTTCTGTTAGATACGCGTGCCTGATTGTCTTTGAATTTTTTATGATCAGCCAGATGAGCTAAGCCTAGTATCTGACATAAACCTTTGAATTGCTTATCATTCCCTACAGCCAATATCAATTCTTTGCCGTCAATAGTGACAAAAAGCTCACCGTAAGGCGCAATAGTGGGATGTATGGAGCCTTTTCGCCTAGGATTCACACCAGCAACTAAATGGTTCGCAGCCTGATTTACTAACGAGCTAATAGCAGCATCCATCAGTGAGACCGAAACCCGTCTTCCCTTCCCATTTTGCATCCGTAGGATCAAAGCCAAGAGAATGGCTTCCTTTAAATGATGACCTGCTATTACATCTATCACCGCAACAGGCATTTTAGTAGGTGGCCCATCAGATTGACCGTTCATATGCATAAATCCTGATTCTGCCTGAATAATAGCATCATAGCCGACTCTTTGAACGTGACCTCCATATCCAGTGATTTCGGCATAGATCAATTTTGAATTAAGAGAGGATAGACATTCGTAATCGACGTTAAGCTTTTCAGCATCGCCCGGTTTATAGCTGGTGATTACTAGGTCAGATTGCTTTATCAAATCATACAGTATCGCCAATCCGGCCCTTTCCTTTAGGTTTAAGGTTAAGGATTTCTTACCCCAATTGGTACATGAAAAGTAAGCCGATATATCTGCTTTTTTTTCATCTTTTGATTTCCAACTTCGGGTAACATCTCCGCCACTCTCAGGATTTTCAATTTTGATCACTTCAGCGCCTAGTTCGGCAAAAAACTGACCAACACTTGGCCCGGCCAACACAGAAGCTAATTCAATTACTTTCAGCTCTTTGATCATATCATTAGCTGTACATTTCGGGTTGCTTAGCAGTAACGAAGTACAAAATTTCAATTTTTCTGATATAAATTACTCGTAAAAAGTACATTTACCACTTGCTTGAAATTGACTTACTCCTCTATGAAAGTGCTTAGTAACCTTATGTATATCGTATCAGCAATCCTATTTTCAAGTTGTGCCACCATTGTTGGTGGAAGCAGGTATAATGCAAAAGTAATGGTTAGGGATCATCGCGCGGCAAAAATTGAATATCAAGGGCAAACGATTGGAATTGGTGAGGCATCGGTACAGATCCTTAGAAAAAACGCCGATAAGGTGGTTTTTAAAATATCTAAGGAAGGCTGTGAAACACAAACCAATTCATTCAAAAAAAGAACCTTTAGAGGTTGGTCTTTTGTAGGAACACTATTGGGATGGACCGGTATTATTAACGGGATACCGGTGCCTTGGGGTATAATAGTTGATGGAGCAACCGGGGCCTGGTGGAAACCGGATACAAGCGAAAAAGGTGTTTTAAAAATCGATCACAATCACTATTTATACAATATTGAATACGAAGTATGTGCGATAAAATCTAACCAAACAGACAAGCCAACTATTGCCGAGTTGCTCAGGGAATTAAAGGCACTGCTAGATGAAGGTATTATCACTCAAGAAGAGTACGATGCAGAAAAAAAGAAAATTCTAAATAGAGAATATTAAGAAAGCCAGATCTTTCTAAAAGCTTTCGTTGTGTTTTGCCTTTATGTATTTAATTATTTGATTCTACTTGAGTAATGATTAAAAAAACCTCAACTCTCTTCTTTATTCTTATCGCATTAGGGTGGCATAGCTGCACTCCCCCTGAAAGCTTAACTTTGAAGACTGGTATATGGCGGGGGGTTCTAACGGTGCAAGGAAACGAATTACCAATGAATTTTGAAGTGGATAATTCAGAAGGCCTTAAGTTTTATTTGCTCAATGCGGAAGAAAGAATTGTACTGGACGAAGGTAGCATAGAAGGAGATTCGCTGTACTTACCTATGCACATTTTTGATGCGGATATTAAGGCTAAAATCACGGAGACCAGTATTTCAGGGAAATGGACAAAGAATTACGAAGATGACTATTCCTTGTCATTTGAAGCCGTTTACGGTGACGGGGATCGTTTTAGGAATACCACGGCCTCAAACATTTTTAATCATACCTGGCGGGTAACCTTTGTTCATCAAAATGAAGGTGATACGACCGAAGCAGTAGGTGTGTTTAAAAGGGAGAATGATAAAATGACTGGCACCTTCCTCACGCCTACGGGAGATTACCGCTACCTTGAAGGAACGGCTACAGATCAGAAAATGAAGCTAAGCACCTTTGATGGGGGGCATGCATTTTTATTTACTGCCTCGGCAATTTCAGAAGATAGTCTTTCGGGTCACTTTTGGTCAGGCGCATACTGGCACGAGACCTGGTACGCGGTAAAAGACCCTCAGGCACAACTGCCAAATCCTGATTCACTCACCTACATTAGAAGCGGATATGACGGACTAAACTTTAGTTTCCCTGGCCTCCAGGGAGATACAATCAGTTTCGATGACTACCGAGGTCAACCTTTGATCATCGACATTTTTGGTACATGGTGTCCCAATTGTATGGACCAAACGAAATTTTTGAAAAGCTGGTACGACAAGAATAAAAAAAGAGGAGTTAAAATATTGGGACTGGCGTATGAGGCGAAAAGTGATTTTGAATACGCCAGAAGCCGCGTATTGAAAATGAAAAACAAATGGAATCTCGATTATGATTTTGCTATTGCCGGTACAAAAGACAAGGAAGAGGCGGCTAAAACATTGCCTATGCTAAATCATATATTGGCCTTTCCTACTACTCTATTTGTGGATGCTCAAGGCAAGGTAAGACGGATTCATACCGGCTTTACCGGCCCCGGTACAGGGCTTTATTATGACCTGTATGTGAAGGAATTCAACGAGACGGTGGATAACATTTTAAATGTAAACGAATAATGGTAAATAGTAAGTTTGATTACGAAGTAAGGTAGGCCACAAAATCCAAAGCAATAATCGTTGACTCATCGTTACCCTGGTTTGCTTTATTATGAAATTTACAATGGGGTGGAAAAGGAAGGGGCGCGAAATGTTCGCACCCCTAGATAAAACCTGTTTAATTAAAGCCAACAGGTTTTAACTCATAGCATAGTTCTACTCAACTACGTTTAGAGTCAAATCGATTTGTTCGTGTCATAATCAACAATGATGATACCATTAGTTTTTTAATTGATTTATAATTTACTCCGTCATATTCTGCGATCAACGAGCCATACCGGTTCGTCAGAGTTCTTTGATCTGACATTTTTAAAATGGTCATAGCTAAAATTTGGGTTATTGAAAAACTATGGTTCCCACCTAAAATCCGTAACAAAATGAAAAGCAATCGTCAACTGCTCATGGCTTCAGTTACAAACGGAAAACTTAGATTGAATTTTCCATTTAAGGCATATTTATATCGACTGAAGTTCGGTTTTAAGCGCATGGGTTTCATGGCTTCGGGTATTCTGACTCAAAAGTGAAATTGCGTTAAGTAATAAGCACAATATCACCAGAGTAATCAAGACAATATCCACATCCCAGTCTTTGAGTCGCTTTTTAACGCGCTTTAAATTCATTTTCATGATTGATAATTGCTTTAAATTTGTAAGACCAAAGTTCTACATGTAGATCAACTGAAAATAGAGCAGATTGCCCCTATCAGAGGGGTGATATTCCCCTTTTTTACCGGTGGAATTTAGAATTTGAAGTAGTTATTTTTTATGGCATATAGGACGAGTCCGACCCTGCTCTTCACCTGTAATTTATCAAACAAAGATTCTCGATAGCCATCGATTGTTTTTGGACTTAAAAACATATCACCTGCTATTTCTTTATACGTTTTCTCAGTACAGGCGAGCTTAAGAAACTCAACTTCCCGATCCTTTAGCTGGACCTTAGGATCATTGTCCTTTTGTAACGAGCCCAATACCGTAGAGGTAATTTGATCAGAATAATAAAAGCCTTTTTTTACGGCTTCTGTAAGTGCATTTTTGAAAGTTACAGGGTGAATATCTTTCAGTAAATATCCTTTCGCACCTGATCTTAGCATTTTAATTATGGTATTTTCATTGTCATCCATTGACAATGCCAGTACGACGATATCCGAATAACTTTTATTGAGTTCTTGCATGGTCTCCACACCATTCATAATTGGCATATTAATATCCAGCAAAACCACATCCGGTAAATGGCTATTCCGTTCTAATCGCTCAAAAAGTTCTTTCCCATTTTTTGCATGATACAATACTTGAAAATCCTCAAAAGTGTTCACCAAGTTCTCGAGCGCCTGCGCAAACAGAACGTGATCATCAACTATAACCACCGAATAAGGCTTATTAACTATCATCCTTGTAAGGGTATTCTAAATGTAAGGTCACGCCTTGATTGAGTTGAGATACTATCTTAAAATTACCGCCAACCATTTTAGCTCGGCTCTTCATATTAACAAGCCCTGAACCCTGAACCACCTCTTCCGCATTAAAACCTATGCCATCATCTTCAGCGATAATACTTACTTTTTCTGGATAACAAGCGATGTTAACCGTTAGAAAATTAGCTTTACTGTGTTTAATAACATTGGTGAAAAACTCCTGCAAAATCCTGAATATTATAATTTCATCACGCTCGCTGATGTCGCGAAAATGCCCATCAACCGTTAAAGAGGTTTGCACAAATTTAAGGCGATCAAAACGATTGAGTTCGGCCTTCAACGCTTTGATCAAGCCCATATTCAGAATCGATTCGGGATTTAACGTTTTAGAAAGAAGTCGGATCTCTGTTAAACTTTTTCCTACAAGTTCATTCACTTCATTCAACTGATTTTCGCTGTCAGGTAGTTCCGTACGTAAAATATTCAATTGCATTTTGGCTATGGAAAGTAGCTGACCGATGTTATCATGAAGCTCCCAACTGATGTTTTTTAGTGCTTGCTCGGCAATCTCCATCTGAGACCTTGCAATCTCATCCTCGAATTTCTTTTCGGCCAGGAGGTATTTATTTTTTCTGGTTTGAAAGATAGCTAGCAAGGCAATGATAATAGAAACAAGAATAACTAAGGTTATTGTGACTACTAAAATGACTTCGCTTTCCATGATGTTTGATCATCTGTTATTTAGTCAACGTACTTTTCGCTGACGATAAAGCCCACTGAGAAGCATGCGTACATCATAAAATTTAACGTAAATAGAATTCCGTTAAGCGTGTTTAAGGATATACCTTGGGGCAAAAAGTTTATACTTAAAATTAAGGGTATAACGCCGGTATAAAACACAAAAAGCCCAATACTTATCCAAAACATAAGATGTGTTTTAAAATAGAGTACTTTTTCCGTTTGAAGCATTTCTGCAAAAAACAGCCCTATAGAAACGATAAGAAGTACGGCGCCCAAAACAAAACTATATGAATGGAAAGGGCCATCCACCGCCAGTCTTTGTATGAAGATAAAGTTCACCAAGACAGAGATCAAAAACACGAAAAGGAAAATGCGTACCCACTGCCTGGTACGGTACCTGCTCATCACCTTTTCATAGAGTATAAAGTAATACACATACTGGATCGAGGTCAGAATGTTGTAGATATACCAGTTCTGAAGAGGCATTCCGAAGAACTGCTTCATCGTCCAAACCGTAAACTCAAGCGTCACCACAACACCGAGCAGAAAGAAAAAGTACTTGACAAATGAAGAGGAATACTTTTTATAATAAACAGCGCCAACGACAAGGGTTACTAGCTCAAAATATTTAATTGTTTCCAGAAGAGTCATCTACATCCGGACAATTAAGCGGGCACATTTCGCCCATATTGGCAATGGAACTTAGCGTTTCCTCATTTTGAAACATAACCATTGTTGTGGATTGCATCTTTTTGATTGGTATTCCTTCAGTAATTATTTGATGAAGCGGTATGGGATCACCTGACTCATACATGTGCAACGGATCAAAAGCAATATGCTTTTTAAGCTCTTCGTTGTAATACGTGGGGACATAAAGGTACGTCTGGTAGCCACTTTGTTCCCCTGAAACGTTATCGTCAGGATAAGCAGCATAGTACAGGCGGATACCTGAAACTTTAATTCCTACCTTGGCTGACTCATGCTTGAGGTAAGCCAGGTAATTTTCATAAAAATCCAAAGAGTGCCATCCGTAACGGGAATCCTCCTTACCGTCTCTAAACGTGGTCAAAGCTGCATATCTTTCTTTATAACTTTCAAGCATTTTATGTGCTCTTTCCAGCGTAATAGTTTGTTCTGGTTTGTCGGTATTTACGCTATCACCCTCCTTATCTGAGGCTTTTTCGCAACCTGTTACCAAAAGCGGGACGACGAAAGAGATACCTATAATAGTTTGAAGTATTGGTTTTATGTTCATAATAAGGCCTTTATGGATTTGAAATAATGTCTAAACCAAACTTAAGTTAGTACATAAGAACTTTAAACTTCTAGTCTGATCGAATAAAAGGGTGTTTTTCCCCTACATTAAAGTCCTCGGATTTGCAGTAATACCAATGGGTAAACCCAGCGCGAATACGGTTCAATCCAAGGTTGACTATGGTTCTGCAACTCATTGACCTATTTGGTCATTGAATCTATTGACTAGCAGTGGCTTAATTACTTTCAGCATCACGCCCCAAATTCACTATTTTACTACTTGTTATCGTCTACATAGGGGTCGGCTATTCAATTGAGTTCCCATCTCATTTTTTGCACGTATAGGTTCCCTACTCTTGGTATTTATAAGTAAGGTTCTCCGGAAAAATACCCTGTAAAATGGGTGGATTCGCGCTGTTAATCTAGATTGATTTAACTGACCTTCAATGCTGAAACATAGCAAAATTACATCAGAAAAAGCTTTGTGAAAGAGGATGCCGAAAATCTAAGAGAGTAGGTACCATAAAAAAATAACAATTATGAAAAATGTTTCGAAAAAAGAATCAAGCGCTCCTATAGCAATCCAATCTGAGCGATTGAATTTCAAGTCTATGCTGGCTAAAAACTTAAATTACTTTGGCAATGTACCCGATTGCGATTTACAGCCTGTGGTGCAACTTGTCGGCAATACGTCTTACGAAGGGCTAGACTGTATTGGTTACAATCCCGACACGGAAAATATGGAGGCTACTTTTTCAATTAAACGTTCTTCAGGTTACGGTGGAAACTTGTGCGGCAATGGTTCTTTTGAATACGTACGTTTCTATTTAGACTTTAATGATGGAGCAGGTTTTATTGATCAAGGTGTAACGAGAGTAAATGTGCATGATATACCTGATGCCAAGGATTGTGAAAATCAATCCATTTTTCCTTTAAATTACGTAGCGACGTTGAAGAAAAAGACATCAAAATTTAGTTTTTGCTCAGCGCCGATTTTACCTACATTACGCGCCATCTTATCTTGGAATAACGAGCCTCCACAGGATTCGCCCAATTGGCAACCGGTTTGGGGCGACGTTGCTGACTGTGAAATTCAGTTAAAGCCTTTCTTTTTCAAATTTCCTGATCAGCCCGTACTACAATACGAGCTTTCAAAATACTTGGAGCTGGCGGTAACCGCACCGGATTTAAGCGCTCAACAGATTTCAGAGATTTCCGGGATTGATATCAAAGGTTTCAATCCTCAACCTGAGCCGCCTGCCTTCCCTGAATTGGTGGCAAAGTCGCTTAAGTTAAAAATACCCGAATCGCGCTTTGCATTCTCAGCTATTCAAGAGATGACCGATGAGCCAGAGTCTGAGAGTAGTGCTTTTACGGCAAAAACGCTTGAAAATGCCAAAATCAATATATCTGAACTCATAGATACATTTAACAATTTCGAAGTACTGGATAACTCAAAAGCCAACGTAAACTACGAAGAACTGGAATGTTTAGGCCTTAATTACCATACCGAAAGTTTAGTTGCTACCATCAAGATCAAAGAAAACCTGGGGTACGGTGGAAATTTATGTGAAGATGGCAGCAAAGAATATGTCGCATTTTGGATTGATTGGGAAGATAAATGCGAATGGCAGTATCTTGATACGGTAGTACTTAGCGTACATGACATAGATGTAGGTGATCATCTCTGCTACAGTGTATCCCTACCTCTAGACGCAGCTTTGTTTAAAAAATTATGCAGTAATCCTAATGTAGTTCGAGTTCGCGGCGTGTTATCCTGGAACAGGAGGCCGTCAACCACAGATCCAAACAAGCTAGAGTTCTACGGTAACCGGATAGATACCCACGTGCAAATCAAACCGGGTGTTCCTGTTGATGGGGTTGCTCCTTTGTTTACTATAATTGGAGGCATTGACGTGGACCACGTCAGTGATATTGACGGCTTAACCCGTAGCGGAGCCTTTTTCGCTTTCAACGGTAATGGAGTGCCTAGCGCAGCTCCTTTTGGAGGTAAAATTGTTCTAAACGGACCCTCTTTTCCGGGGCATCGCTACCGTATCAAAGTAACCAACTTAAGCGATGGAACAGTTTCCTACCCTCAGGATAGTTTTACTGTGGTTGGACATCTTACATCCGCTCCTTGGGTTCAATATTCAAATCAAGGCGTAGGAACGGACGGATACTATCCTTTCTTACCCCATAGCAAAAATACGCTCAATGTGTTGTCACGGTTTACACCCGGCAACAATGATTTACTGCAAGTCGAAATAGAAGTAAAAGGTATGGCAGGTTCTTTTGGTAAAGTAATTCAAATGGACAATATCAAACCTGATATCCAACTGCAAATTAATGACGGAGGCGACTGTACGCACTATAAAAAAGGAGACACCATAACTGGGCATTTTTATGTATTTGACAAACATATTTATCGATGGGGACTAGGAAATACCTGGACCGGAGCAATAAATGGAAATTCAAATACGCCTCCGCTGCCAGGAAGCCCGTTCAGTATTCCAACTCAGCCCGATGCACATCCTTGCGGATCTATTTCACTCAAAGCTGAAGATAAAACGATCGTAGATAGCCAAAGTGTGGGTTTTGAGGTTTCCGAGCGTTACAATGTGTGTTTGCAAGACGAATAATTTCTTGCCTCAAGCTGAAGCCCTGACGTAAAGCCAGGGCTTCTTTTTCTTTTTTCCCACTTGGCCTAAGCACTTTTTTATCGTTTGCCGGAACTTCAATTTTTACTTCAATTGTTAATTCACCAAGTGAACGGGCAAGTAAGCTTGTTTACTTTTATTTTTACAGCATGAAACGAGTAGTAGTAGGAATGTCAGGCGGGGTAGACTCCAGC
>JBCCIX010000113.1:0-10788 GCA_039028075.1 Bacteroidota bacterium
AAGGGACACTATAGCCTGAGCCAGCCGACAATTACGAACATTTTTGACACCAGACAAGCGCAAGCTAGTTTCATGGCCTGGGCCGGAATTATTCAGTTTGATTATTTTGAATACCTAAAAAGTGGCTGGGAGAGCACCTTGGCAGGAATAGGTCTAATTTGGGACCAGGCCTTGCATGACGGCGTTTTTGCTATCCCGGAAGATTCCGAAGTGCTAGTTTTTGAGGCGGATGTTAATGCTGCTATCAGTGCGGTAAACAAAGCGTATCAGGGAAGTGATCTGGAGCTATCTATTTATCAAAAAGTAGGTATTGGCGATGGTACCCAGTCCAATAATCCATGGCTGCAGGAAATGCCGGATCCGATCACCAAAGCGACATGGGATAATTATGTTACGGTTTCCCAGGCTTGGGCTAACGAAAAAGGTATTACTTTTATAGAAGGTAAAAGTAATATGGTAAAACTTACTGTAAACGGCATCTCTCTCAAGGTGCCGGTAGTGATACAGCCGGGACAGGCACCGGGTTCCATTGGTTTATCTGTAGGGTACGGCCGTACGAGCGCGGGTAAGGTGGCTGATGGTCGCGGCATTAATGCCTATCCACTTATTTCGAAAATAAATGGAATGGAATCTTATGCGGTGATCTCTGGCGTGTCAGTGGAGGTGCTTGAAGAAACATACCAAGTGGCCCAGACGCAAACCCAGCAAACCTATATGGGCCGGGAAACTGTGATTCAAGAGACCATACTGTCGGAATATCAGAAAAATCCGGGGGCAGGACGCTATCATCCTCATATTTCTACCTGGCAAGAAGAATCTGGCGAGACGCACCCTGGTGCTCTAACATTGTGGAAGGGGCATAAATACAAAAATCACCACTGGGGTCTTGCCATTGATCTTAATACGTGTATCGGGTGTAGTGCCTGCCATGTCGCTTGCCAAGCAGAAAATAATATACCGGTGGTAGGTAGAGAGGAAGTCATCAATCGAAGAGATATGCACTGGTTACGTATAGACCGCTATTACAGTAGCGCCCCTGACGAAGAACTGGATGACGATCAGAAAGATATGATGGACTCCAGAAAACTGGAGTTAGTGGCCGCTAACCCTGAAGTCACCTTCCAACCTATGATGTGCCAGCACTGTAATAATGCACCTTGCGAGACGGTGTGTCCCGTAGCGGCGACCACACATAGCTCGGAGGGGCTAAACCAAATGACCTATAACCGATGTGTTGGTACGAGATACTGTGCGAATAATTGTCCTTACAAAGTCAGACGCTTTAACTGGTTTAAATATCATGACAATTCGAAATTCGAAAATGTTAATACGGCCATGAATAGCGATCTTGGTAAAATGGTACTCAACCCTGATGTTACCGTTCGATCAAGAGGAGTAATGGAAAAGTGTTCCATGTGTGTTCAGCGTATCCAAGACGGTAAACTGAAAGCGAAAAAGGCCAATCGCCCATTGAGAGATGGAGATATTGAAGTGGCTTGTTCAAGTTCATGTCCCACTGAAGGGATGGTTTTTGGAGATATGAATGATCCAAATAGTAAAATATCAAAGCTGTTGAAGATTAAAGATACGGAAGAGGTGGATTATATAGTCACGAAGGAGATTGGCGAACCCAGAGCTTACCACGTACTGGAAGAGATAGGTGTAAAGCCAAATGTGACCTACCTAACAAAAATCAGAAATAAAGACGAAGCGTAACTATTAAATTATAAACCATGGCAATTTCTGTAGATGAAATTATTGTAGAAGAGGAAAAGCAAAATCTGAGCTCTGTTTCAGTGGTTAGAGAGCCTCTCGTTACGGGTGGTAAAACTGTCCATGACGTAACCGAAGATATCTGCAGGCAAGTTGAGGGCAAACCTACATTGTCTTGGATGCTAGGCATGGCCATATCCCTGGGAACTTTAGGAATAGGCGCATATGCCGTGTTTATGCTCCTTTGGGAAGGTATTGGTGTATGGGGTTTAAATAAGACCGTGGGATGGGCATGGGATATTACCAATTTCGTCTGGTGGGTGGGAATTGGCCACGCAGGTACTTTAATATCTGCCATTCTTTTACTATTTAGGCAGAAATGGAGAATGTCGATAAACAGAGCTGCGGAGGCAATGACAATTTTTGCAGTAATTTGTGCGGCTATGTTTCCAGGGCTCCATATGGGACGTATATGGATGGCATTTTGGGTATTGCCTCTTCCAAACACGTTTGGGTCTTTATGGGTTAATTTTAATTCTCCATTGCTTTGGGATGTTTTCGCCATTAGTACTTACTTCACGGTATCCCTGGTATTCTGGTATATTGGTTTGATACCGGACTTTGCCTCCATAAGAGACAGGGCTAAAAATAGTATTTCTAAGGCCGTTTACGGTGCGCTCGCCTTCGGATGGGACGGTGCGGCTAAAACATGGATGCGTTACGAATCGGTTGCATTAATTCTTGCAGGATTAGCTACCCCCTTGGTTCTATCGGTGCATACCATTGTATCATTTGACTTTGCTACTTCAGTGATTCCCGGGTGGCATACGACCATTTTCCCTCCTTATTTCGTGGCGGGAGCTATCTTTTCAGGTTTTGCGATGGTATTGACTTTGATGATAATCACCAGAAAAACATTTCAGTTGGAAGACTACATAACTATAGGACATATCGAGTTGATGAATATCGTAATTATTATTACGGGCTCCATCGTGGGTATTGCCTACATAACTGAGTTTTTCATCGCTTGGTATTCCGGGGTTGAAGCAGAGCAATACGCCTTCTTAAACCGAATGACAGGACCCTATTGGTGGGCATATTGGACCATGATGACCTGTAATGTAATCTCACCGCAATTGTTCTGGTTCAAAAAAATTAGAACCAACATAGCAGCCACATTCATATTGTCGATAGTTGTAAACATTGGTATGTGGTTCGAGCGATTTGTGATTATTGTCACTTCCTTACATAGAGATTATCTTCCTTCGAGTTGGGCTATGTTTTATCCCACCATTTATGACGTGGGAGTTTATTTGTTCACTTTCGGATTATTTGGAACGGCATTTTTACTGTTTGCTAAGTTCTTTCCGGTTATTAACATGGCAGAGGTTAAAAGTATTATCAAAACATCATCAAGAAAGGTTAGCTAATGGAGAAGAATAAGAATTTTGTACTGGGTATTTATGATGATGAAGATGTGCTTCTATCAGCTATAAAAAAGGTGCGGGAAAGTGGTATTAAAATACAAGAAGTATACTCACCTTTTCCCGTCCATGGAATAGATGAGGCCTTGGGTTACAAAAGAACACGTTTACCCATAGCCGCGTTCATGTTTGGACTTCTGGGCTGTACCTTGGCCCTAACGATGCAAATTTGGATGTCAGGTGCGGATTGGCCGATGATCATAGGAGGAAAAGACTTTGTATCCTTACCTCCTTTTGTCCCGGTTACTTTTGAGCTTACCGTGTTGTTATCGGCACTAGGTATGGTGGCTACCTTTATGATTGTAAGTGACTTAAAGCCATATAAAAAGGCCAGGATAATGGACATTAGAATTACTGATGACAAGCACGTTATGGCCATTGATCTTGCGAGTAATAATTTGGAAAAAGAAGATATTAAGAAAATCGTTAAGGAAACTTCCGCCGAGGAGATTAACGACAAGAACTTTTGATGAATAGGACGCTTTCATATATTATGTATCGAAAAATCAGGGCATTATTTGTTGCTGTGACTGCGGTTTCCCTCTGGGGTTGTGGGGCCAGCGGAGATAATCAAGGCTATGAGTATGCACCTAATATGTATCACACCGTACCCTATGAACCTTTGACTCAAATCACGGATAAAAGCGCGGGTGAAGCTGCTCAATTCCTAAATAATACTGAGGACGGTCACGGGGAATACTATAATTCTAATCCGTTGAATCCGAATGGAATGAACATGCGAGTACCTCCTGCCAATACGGTAAGACGGTCTGAAGGTGGATACCTTCCTTATCGCATACATAAGGACAGTTTGGCCTACGCAGCTAAGTACGTCATTAGTCCTTTTGATACGACTAAAATTGACTCGACTAAGATGGAGGTGATACTAAAAGATGGTAAGGTTCTTTACGATCGGTTTTGTGAGCATTGCCACGGATCTAAAGGGCAAGCCGACGGTCTGGTGGCGGAAAAGTATCCTGGAGTCGCTAATTTAACGGGTATGGCTTATCAAAATATTACACCTGGTCATATCTTTCACGTGATTACTAATGGAAAAGGGTTAATGGGCGCACATGGCTCACAAATTAGTGCGGAAGATCGTTGGAAAATCTCCCATTATGTTAAAGAACTTCAAAATCAATAGTTTGTAGAGGTAGCACAAATGGCACATACAGCGGAAATAAAGGAAGAGATTTACACGTTTACGGCTAAGGCTAAGAAGAACCTTATGGTGCTCGGTATTGTGGGGGTGGTGTTTATGGTATTAGGTACGATCCTGGCGCTAGGTTCCGGGGACCACGCCGAAGAGAGCCATGCACTGATAGGTAACAGTGGCGAAGAACTGGTTGCAAGCATTGCAGAAGGTGAGGGCCACGGAGAAAGTCATGCTCACGCTGAAGGTGGGGGACATCATCATGGCAGCGCCCCTTGGCTGAAAAGGCTGTTTTCCAATTTGTGGATCAACAACGTCTATTTTGCTGGTTTAGGCATTATCGGTTTGTTCTTTGTTGCGATACAATATGCCGCTCAAGCGGGGTGGTCTGCCGGTATGAAAAGAATACCACTGGCCATGGCACATTGGTTGCCATTTGCAGGAATACTCATGGTGATTTCCTGGTTTATCGTAAATCATGATGTCTTTCATTGGACGCATGCATCGTTATATGTTGCGGTAGAAGAAGGTGGCGATAAGATTATTCAAGGCAAAGCATCTTTATGGTATTGGCCCCTGGAAATGGGAACTTTTCCTATTTTTTACGTAGTGCGAATGGTAGTATTCTTCGCACTATGGTACATGTTTTTCCTTTGGATCAAACGGGAAATGCTAGCTGAGGACTTAGATGGAGATAAGTCACACTGGTATAAAGCGCGTAAATATTCTGCTATTTTTCTAGTGGTTTTTGCGGTGACGTCATCAATATCTGCTTGGGATTGGGTTATGTCAGTCGATCCGCACTGGTTCAGCACCATGTTTGGATGGTACATGTTCGCCAGCTGGTGGGTAAATGGATTAGCCGTAATCACGCTAATTGTGGTTATGCTTAAAGAGAAGGGTTACTTGCAAGTGGTTAACTCTAATCATCTTCACGACATTGGAAAGTTTATTTTTGGATTCAGTGTTTTTTGGACTTATATCTGGTTTTCGCAATTTCTACTGATTTATTACGCAAATATTCCTGAAGAGACGGTTTATTTTGTCCAGCGGCTAGAGAGCCAATACAAAGCTGTATTTTTTGTTAATCTAATTCTTAACTTCTTTCTTCCATTTTTGTTATTAATGACAAGAGATGCGAAAAGGCACATGTCCATGCTGAAGGTGGTATGTCCTATCGTGATTGGTGGTCATTTCATTGATTTTTATTTAATGATAACGCCAGGTGTCATGCAAAATGACGGGGGCTTTGGATTTATGGAAGTTGGTATGTTTATGATTTTTGCAGTTGCTTTCTTGTTTGTTACTCTTTCAAACCTTGCGAAAGCGCCTTTGTATGCCCGAAATCATCCGATGTTGGGAGAAAGTTTACATCATCATATTTAAAAAGGTTAAATTTAGAATATGTTTCAGTTCATAGTTATTCTTGGGGTATTACTACTGCTCATTATCCTTTACACCTTGTTTAGGATTAGCAGGTTAGTAAGTGTGGTAAAAGGATCTGATAAGAAAGTGGCGACTACAAGTAATAAGGTGAACGCTGCTCTATTCATGTTTTTTCTTTTTGGCGCTTTTGGATTCTTTTTTTGGTATTCCTGGACCTATTTCGATGATTACACACTTCCCATCGCGTCAGAACATGGGGTGGTTACAGATACGCTATTCTGGACCACTATGGCCGTAACGGGTATAGTTTTTTTAATTACTAACGTTCTGCTTTTTTGGTTTAGTTATGCTTATCAACATAAAGAAGGACGCAAAGCATCATTTTATCCTGATAATCATAAAATAGAAATTTTATGGACGGTAGTGCCCGCTTTGGTTTTAACTGGATTGGTATTTACCGGCTTACGAGCCTGGAATGATATCACTAGTGAGGCACAGCCCGACGCAGAGGTGATCGAAATTATGGGATATCAGTTTGCTTGGGGAGTACGATACCCCGGCGTTAAAGATAACGCGTTAGGGGAATACAATTACCAAATGATTGATGCGGTCAACCAATTTGGAATGGATTTGAGTGATAAAAACACGTATGACGATTTCATGCCTATCGAAATGCATATTCCTAAAGGCAAGGAGGTTTTGCTGAAAATACGGGCAAGGGATGTTTTACATAGCGTCTTCTTACCCCATTTTAGAGTGAAAATGGATGCGGTTCCCGGAATGCCTACGCATTTTAAGTTTACTGCCACGAAATCAACGGCGGAAATGCGTGCTGAACTTGAAAATCCTGAGTTTAATTATTTCGTAACGTGTACGGAAATATGTGGAAGAGGACATTTTTCTATGGTGATGAAACTCGTTGTCGATGAACCCGCAGACTATGAAAAATGGAAAGCGGAGCAGCCGACGTGGTTAAAATTAAATCCTGACTACATGGCTAAAGTCCCGGAAGCTAACAGGGAGCTGGCAAAGATCAAATCAGGTATGGTAGAGGGTGATGAAAACAGTTTAAAAGCTTCATTATAAGAACAAAGAAATGGCAATAGCAGATATTCATGTAACCGAAGAAACGCATAGTGATGGCCATGAGCACCATGACGAGCATCATGGTAACTTCTGGACCACCTATGTTTTCACAATAGATCATAAGATGATCGGTAAGCAATTTCTTATTACCGGTATCGCTTGGGCCTTAATCGGCGGATTACTTTCTGTGATCTTTAGATTGCAATTAGGTTTTCCCGACATGCAACTGGAATGGTTACGACCTATTCTGGGAGAGTGGATCACCACTGAAGGTAAGCTAGATGCTGAATTTTACCTGGCCTTGGTGACTATGCATGGCACCATAATGGTGTTTTTCGTATTGACTGCGGGCTTGAGTGGTACCTTCAGTAACTTTCTTATACCACTGCAGATTGGGGCCAGAGATATGGCCTCCGGCTTTATGAATATGCTATCCTACTGGTTCTTTTTTGCTTCCAGTGTCATTATGTTGATTTCATTATTTATTGAAACCGGTCCGGCTTCCGGTGGATGGGTAATTTATCCTCCGCTGAGCGCTCTTCCGCAGGCAGTAAATGGTTCGGGTTTGGGTATGACCCTATGGCTGGCCGCCATGGCGCTCTTTATCGTATCCAGCTTATTAGGTGGAATTAACTATATCACCACCGTGATCAATATGAGAACACAGGGTATGTCGTTTTCTAGATTGCCACTAACCATCTGGGCCTTTTTCATTACCGCGGTTATCGGCTTATTATCTTTTCCGGTACTCTTTTCAGCGGCATTATTATTGATTTTTGATAGAAGCTTTGGCACCAGTTTTTTCTTGTCAGATATTTATATAGGCGGAGAAGCTTTGCCGAACCAGGGAGGTAGTCCAATACTCTTTCAACATCTTTTCTGGTTTTTAGGTCACCCTGAGGTGTATATAGTTCTACTACCGGCATTGGGTATAACCTCTGAGGTTATCGCTACCAATGCGCGTAAACCGATATTTGGCTATAAAGCGATGGTGGGTTCAATACTTTTCATTGCTATTTTATCATTCATTGTTTGGGCGCATCACATGTTTGTAACCGGCATGAATCCCTTCCTGGGCTCCATATTTATGCTATTAACGTTGATTATTGCAGTGCCCTCTGCAGTTAAAGTATTCAATTATCTGGCAACACTTTGGAGGGGCAACATTCGATTTACACCGGCGATGCTATTTTCAATAGGTTTAGTTTCCTTTTTTATATCGGGAGGATTAACCGGGATATTTCTCGGTAATTCAGCCATTGATATTCAGCTTCACGACACCTACTTTGTGGTAGCTCACTTTCATTTAGTCATGGGGAGCGCCTCATTTTTTGGCCTTCTGGCCGGGGTTTACCACTGGTTCCCTAAAATGTACGGTAGAATGATGGATGCCAAGTTAGGATACATTCATTTTTGGCTAACGTTTGTAGGGGTATATATGGTATTTTTCCCCATGCATTACATTGGAATTGCGGGGTATCCCAGACGGTATTATTCCTTCACTAACTTCGATACTTTAAATAATTTTACGGATCTAAATATGTTTGTGAGTGTGGCAGCTATTTTAACTTTGGGTGCTCAGTTCATATTTTTATTTAACTTTTTTTATAGCATCTACAGGGGTAGAAAAGCGACTGCCAATCCTTGGCAATCTAACACCCTGGAATGGACCACACCGATTAATCCCGGACACGGTAATTGGCCGGGTATAATACCTACTATTTACAGATGGCCGTATGATTACAGTAAACCAGGCGCTGAAGAAGACTTTATTCCACAGACTGTGCCATTTTCTGAAACTCCTGAATCCAACCTCCCTCATGAAAATGAGATGATCAAGCTAGAAACAGATTCAGACCAGAAAGTGGTGGTCGTGGATGAAAAGTAAAACTATGAACAAGGTCAGGTTGTTCCGCAAGGTCAGCCTAGTCACGTTGATCGCTGTATATCTTTTGATTTTAGTTGGTGGCATCGTAAGAAGTACTGGCTCAGGTATGGGTTGCCCCGACTGGCCTAAATGCTTTGGAAGTTGGGTTCCACCCACAAGTATTCATCAACTGCCCAATAATTATAAAGATATATATGCGCAAAAGCGGGCAAAAAAAAACGAGCGATTCGCCAAGTATTTAACCGCTTTTGGGTATCAGAAAACGGCAGAAGCTATTTTAAGTGATGAGTCTATTTTGAAGGAAGCTGATTTCAACGCGGTTAAAACGTGGATTGAATATATTAACCGTCTCATTGGGGCGTTGATAGGGCTACTTATTCTTGGTACGGCTTTTACCTCGTTTGCTTTGAGAAAGTACAAGCTTATTCCGTTTATCGCCATACTGACGTTTTTATTGGTTTTATTTCAGGGCTGGATAGGTTCCATTGTGGTCTCAACAAATTTGTTACCGTGGATGATCACAGTACATATGTTTATTGCTCTTTTGATCGTGGCCCTACTCATTTGGCTGTATGCGCAGGTCTCACAGCCATCAACCACCATAGTTCGGAATTCTGCAATAGTGCGCTACGTACTCATTTTTTGTATGATTTTGACACTCATTCAAGTGGCTATGGGCACCCAAGTCAGAGAAGCAATTGACCGGGTAGCGGTGGCATTGGGTAACGCATCGCGTGATCTTTGGATAGAATCTTTAGGCATCGAATTTATTATCCATAGATCGTTTTCATGGTTGATACTTTTGACTCACGTCGCAGTATTCTATTTATTAAGGGAATCTCTGCTTACCTCCAAACTACTTCAAAGTTTAGCTGTTGTAATTTTAGTGTCCATATTATCGGGAATAATTATGGCACAAGGGGGTTTTCCACCCGCTATGCAGCCGATACACTTACTAGTAGGCACGCTGGGGTTTGGACTCCAATTTTTGTTATTTTTGAAAATTGTTTCGAAACCGAGGGTTGTTTCATATGCTTCATAATTTACAAACGATAGCTAGTCCGGTTTTTATTACAAAAGTACGCTCGTTTTTTGAGCTGGTTAAGTTCCGATTATCTTTTTTGGTCGCCTTTTCTTGCGGATTCGGCTATGCTCTTGGAAGTGGTGGATCGCTCAGCTGGTCAAGTTTGGCTTGGATTTGTTTAGGGGGATTTTTGGTGTCGGGGGCTTCCATTACAATCAATCAGATCATCGAGAAAGACTTGGATCGCTTAATGGTGCGTACTAGGAATCGTCCTCTTCCTACAGGCCGGTTAAATGTTTCTGAAGCAATGGTTTTTGCGATTGTGATCGCCGCTCTAGGCTTCTCGATCCTAATGATCTGCACGAATACCTTAACAACACTGCTGTCCGTGGTGTCCATGGTGCTCTACAGCTTTGTTTATACACCCTTAAAGCGGGTAGGGCCGATAGCTGTTTTTGTAGGTGCTATACCAGGTGCGCTTCCCCCACTTCTGGGATGGACAGCGTATACGGGTACTATAACATATGAGGCATTAATAATTTTTGGGATACAGTTTATCTGGCAATTCCCGCATTTTTGGGCGATTGCCTGGGTGGCAGATGAAGATTATAAAAAAGCAGGTTTTAAGCTACTTCCATCTGGTGGCGAAAAGGATGTAAATACGGCAATCCAAATTATGATATACACTCTTTTTCTGATCCCACTTGGTTTGTTGCCGGCCAAGTTTGGTATAACGGGGATAGATTCTGCCTTAGTAGTGACCGTTTGTGGCGTACTGTTCTTAAGTCAGACATTTTCCCTGATGAAAAATGGAAATCGGCAATCAGCCCTACGGATTATGTTTGGCTCTTTTCTGTACTTGCCGATAGTACAAATAGCCTATTTATTAGATATAGTGAAGTAAAATGGAGGAGAAAATAATGGGAGATTTCAAGCTTGTAGAAGAGCCCAAGAGAACGCTGGCCATGCACCCCAGAAAATTTGGGTTATGGCTCTTTATGGTGACGGTGGTGATGATATTTGCCGCCCTGACCAGTGCTTATATTGTGCGTCA
>JBCCIX010000114.1:0-10724 GCA_039028075.1 Bacteroidota bacterium
ACAATCTTGGTGGTTTCCTATATCGGCTTTGACAGTCAGGAAGTGATCGTTGGAACTAAAACAGAATTGAATGTGAGTTTGTCGCCAAATACAACTCAGCTTTCAGAAGTTGTTATAACAGCACTCGGAATAGAGCGAGACGAGCGTGCACTCGGTTACTCCGTTCAGAGTGTGGATACAAAAGGTATTGACAAGGCCAAAGAAACCAACATTGTAAACGCCATGACAGGCAAAATCGCCGGTGTGCAAATCTCTAATTCATCAGGAAATATTGGTGGATCTTCTAGAATCACCATTCGCGGTATCAATTCGATCTCCGGAAACAATCAGCCACTGTTTGTTGTGGACGGGACACCGATTGATAATTCGACTTACAACTCAGAGGATCAGACTTCAGGAAATGGAGGCCGTGATTATGGCAATGCGGCACAAGATATCAATCCTGATGATATAGAGTCAATTTCAGTATTAAAAGGCCCGAGTGCATCTGCACTGTATGGATCAAGAGCTTCAAATGGGGTTATTTTAATAACTACTAAAAGTGGCGAGGGCAAGAAAGGAATTGGTGTAAGCGTAAATTCGTCAACAATATTTAGTAGGGTTTTTTTACTTCCTGAAATGCAAAACCAATATGGAGGTGGTTTCAAATTGACCTTTGATGAAGTTGTTGACCCAATTGACGGACGTACTTATAAAACGGTCAACACCAACGCTAACAACAGTTGGGGACCCAAGTTCGATGGAACGCTAGTGAGGCATTGGGATAGTATGTATCCTGGAGAGCCAAATTATGGAGAAGTGAGACCATGGCAAGCCACTCCAAATAATATCGAAGATTTTTTTAGAACAGGGATAACACTCTCAAATAATGTTTCGATAAGTGGTGCTAACGACCAGGGTTCGTTCAGGCTTTCGTATACCAATTTGCATCAGAAAGGTACTATGCCAAATAGTTCCTTAGACAGGCACACAATATCTTTTAGCGCCAAAAACAAGCTGACACAAAAACTTTCTGCCGGAGCAAAGATTAACTATATCAGAACTGATGCAACGGGAAGACCAGCTACAGGCGACTGGTCTCCGAGCAGGCCTGTGAATGTATTGACTTATTGGTACGCTTGGACCCAGCGACAAATTGATCCTGCACGACTTAAAGCGTATAAATCTGAGCGTTACAATCATATGACTTGGAATACGCAAGGATTAGGTAGACACTTAGAGCAGAGTTATAATAACAATCCGTATTTTACGCTTTATGAGAGCTACAATAACGATTCTAAAGATCGTGTGTTTGGAAATATTAATCTTACCTATAATTTTCTCCCAAATCTTTCTTTAACCGTGTTTGCCAGGACTGACTTTTATACGGATCGCAGAGAGGACCGAGCGTCTATTGGCGGTTATTTGCAAAATGCGTACGAGGAGGATATCTACCAATTTAGTGAAGATAACCTTGAATTACTTGGCCAATACTCCGCCGACCTTGGGGCAGATTTCGACCTGAATGTGACGTTCGGAGGAAATATTCGAAAGAACAAGTTTGAGAACAACTATGCTCGAACTCAAGGTGGATTAAGTGTAGCCAATTTCTATAATCTAGAAGCTTCTTTGGAACGTCCGGAAATGAGAGATTATAAAACTGAAAAAGAAGTACAAAGCCTATATGGAAGTGCAAACTTGGGTTATAAGGATTTTCTGTTCTTTGAGGCGTCTCTTAGAAATGATTGGTCTTCTACATTACCTAAGAACAACAACTCCTATCTTTATCCGGCGGCCTCAACGAGTTTCGTATTTACCAACCTGCTTCAAGGAACTGAGTTTTTGTCATTTGGTAAGATGAGGTTGGGTTGGGCACAAGTCGGTAACGATACAGACCCATATAGTCTTGCTATTACCTATGCCAATGGCGATCCATATGGAAACACTTCTGTATTTACTGTAGACGATAACTTGAGTAATAGCGGTTTAAAGCCTGAAAAGGTTGTGAATGTAGAAGGAGGATTAGATTTAAGATTCCTTGATAATCGGGTAGGGCTAGATTTTACACTTTATAAAGTGACGACCTCCGATCAAATTATTGCTTTGCCTGTTTCTTCTACAACCGGATTTGAATCATTAATTGTAAATGCGGGAGAGATGGAAAATAAAGGAGTCGAAATAATGCTTTCTGGAACACCAATAGAGACTTACGATTTCACTTGGGATATAAACCTGAACTATGCACGTAATAGAAATAAAGTTTTGTCACTTGCTGTGGGCCAGGACAACTTTGAACTCGGAGGAAGAGATGGTACAAATTCAGTTAATGCGACAGTAGGTCAGCCATACGGTACTATTATTACTCCAAATGTTATCTATGACGAAGCAACAGGGAAGCCAATTGTTGGAGAAAATGGATTATACTTAAGAAATCCAGGAGAAGTTGTAGGCAACATCATGCCTGATTTTAATGGAGGGTTTTCAAATACGTTTACCTACAAAAGGGTGAGCCTCAATGTGCTCATCGATTTCCAGTTTGGAGGAGATATTTGGTCTGAAACTAATCAAAATGGTAAAGCGAACGGCCAATTTATAGAAACAGTACAGCTAAACGATTTGGGAAATCCTCAAAGAGATCCGGTTGCCGAAGGAGGAGGTATAAGAGCTGATGCAGTTACCGAGACAGGAGAAATCAATACAGTCTATGTTGAAGCCCAGAACTATTGGAAGCAATTGTACAGCTTAGATGGTCTGGAGATTTACGATGCTTCTTATATAAAGCTCAGAGAAATCAGTATAAGCTACTCCCTGCCAAAGGCGTTTGCTCAGAAGTTGTTTATGGAAAGTATGAATGTCTCTTTATTTTCGAGAAATGTCGCCATTCTTCACAAAAACGTTCCGAATATCGATCCATCCGAGATAGCCTACGGAACAGATAATGTCCAAGGCCTGGAAGGTGCCTCTTTACCTGCTCCACGAATGATTGGATTTAACGTGAGCTTCAAGCTTTAGATTCTTCGGGTTTTACTATAACAATTTTTCCACAAAATTAAGATAACATTAGATAGCCTATATAAATAGGCAAACTCATACTAAAACTTTATAAAGATGAAAATTCATAGACACAAATTCATATATATAATATCGGCTATTGTTCTCATAGCTGGATGTACAGACGGATTTGAAGAGTTAAACAAGGACCCAAACCAACCATTGGAAGTCCCTACTTCAAGTCTAATAACCGGAGCAGAACGCGAATTAGTTAGAAGCGTTTTTGGAAATCATGACGAGCTTGTGGGGATTGGTCTTCCACTCTCTGTCTTCTCCCAGCAAATCTCTAATTTAAGAGGTGCATTCGATGACATCTATGCCACGGTAGAAGATGATTTTTCAGAGTTCTACACCAGAGGATTACGTGATTTAGAGGAAGTTATTATTCTCAATAGCAATGAGGAAACGATGACGGAAGCAGCTAAGTCCGGTCCTAACGCAAACCAAGTTGCTGTCGCCATGATTTTAAAGGCTTGGGCATTTCATAACATCACAGATGTTTGGGGCGATATTCCATATTCACAAGCATTGAGCGGAAGTGAATTTCCGCTTCCTGAATACGATACCCAGGAATCCATTTACACAGATTTGTTAAAGGAGCTAACTGAGGCGTCAGCAATGATCGACATTACTGCGGGAGATATTGAAGGAGATATCATCTACGATGGAGATATGAGCAAATGGTTACTTTTCGCCAATAGTCTCAAAATGAGAGTGGGACTGAGACTTTCAAAGGTTGATCCAACTACTGCAAGTACCGCTGTGTCAGAGGCTTTTGCTGCTGGTGTCATGACGTCAAATGATGACAATGCGACTTATGATTTCCTTGCATCTGCACCAAACTACAATCCTTGGTTTTACAGGTTTGAGCTAAGTGTTCCCAATTACGGCGTTGGCAGTACTTTAATTGACATGCTTGTTGATACTAACGACCCTCGATTAGAGATGTATGCCGACACAGCCTTTAATCAGGACTTGGGAGGTGGCTTTGTGGGCAATCCCGTGGGCTATGATAGGGCTTCAGGGAGCGCAATAAGTGATTTTGCCGTTTCTTGGCCCGATGCTGAAAATGTTCTTGGACAAACTGCTCCCTTTACAATTATGACTTATTCTGAGGTACTATTTATGTTGGCGGAAGCATCTGAAAGAGGCTGGATAGCGGGTACGACTTCAACATATTATGATTTGGCAATCACTGCCTCTATGGAACAATGGGGTATTACAGATGCAACGGCAATTTCTGATTACATAGCTCAGCCGTCCGTTACATTAGATGCAGCCAATCCAATCAAATCAATTGGAGATCAAAAGTACATTGCTTTGTATATGCAAGGTGTCCAAATTTGGTCTGAATGGCGAAGGCTGGGCTATCCTGAGCTGGAAATAGCCAGAGATGCAGTGATAAGTGGAATGCCAAGAAGACGGGGATATCCGCCTAGCGAAATCAACCTTAACAAAGCAAACTATGATGCAGCAGTCGCTAGGCAAGGTCCCGATGATTTACTGACCCGTATGTGGTGGGACTTGTAAGGAGCAAAGCATCGAACATATAATCAAATAGTCAACTCGGAATAACTTTATGAATTTGCAAAGCAAGACGAGCATAAGCAGAAGACGTTTTTTCAGATCGTCTTCAACTTTGATTGAAGAAAGCAGGATGGCATTAATGCCTCCCGCTTTAATCGAGCTAAAAACGAATGCTCCGGAATTCTATAGTTCAATCATCCCAGACACTGAACTTCCATTTGCGTCAGTGGTGCAGATTGCCCAAATGATTCGGGAAAAAAAGGTGAGCTCTGTTGAAGTCGTTAACCTGATGTACGCTAGAATCGACGAGGTTAATCCTCAGATAAACGCGGTTGTATTGGCGTGCAAAGAGCGTGCGCTATTCGAAGCTAAACAAGCTGATGAAATGCTCGCAAAGAACAAGGTTATGGGACCACTTCATGGCGTTCCGATGACGATAAAAGATTCCTTGGACACAGCTGGGGTTGTGAGTACAGGTGGTACGATGGGAAGAAAAGATTTTATTCCTTCAAAAGATGCCACAGTAGTTTCAAGGTTAAGAGCTAATGGCGCAATTCTTCTTGGCAAAACAAATACACCCGAATTCACCTTGTCTGGAACAACGGCGAACCTGATTTACGGAATCACCAGTAACCCTTACAAAGAAGGGTACACGCCAGGGGGAAGTAGCGGGGGAGCCGGAGCGATTGTGGCAGCTGGAGGTTCTCCTTTCGACATAGGGTCAGATTTTGGAGGTAGTATTAGAGGACCGGCGCACTTTAATGGAATTGCTGGCCTTAAGCCTACAACCGGAATGGTCCCTAGAACCGGACACATCATAGACTATGGCGGTCTTTTTGATGCATATCAGGTGCTCGGTCCATTAACCAGATATGTTGAAGATTTGAAGCTGATCATGCCCATTATTATGGGGCCTGACCAAATAGACGCGGCTATATATCCTGTCCCTTGGTACAACCCTGATGATGTGGACATCAAAAAGCTTAAATATGCTTGGTTCATTGATCATGGGAGTACAAAATCCTGCTCCACTGAAACTGTATCAGTAATAAACAATGCGGTTGCAAAGGTCTCGGGATTGGGGGTGAAGATTAAAAATGATGCACCAATAAAACAGATTCAAAAGGCAGAGGCAGTTCGTCACAAGTTGTTCGGGGCGGATGGACGTGCCTGGGTCACCCGATTGGCTGAGAAATATCAGACCACACAAACGCATCCTTTGCTTAGAATGTCCAGTGAGTCTGACGCTATTCCACCCGAGGAATTCACGAATCTGGTTGAAAATTTAGATCAGTCCAGAAGCGAGATGTTGCAATGGCTAGAGGACTATGACATTGGCATATGCCCTGTTGATTTTGATGGTGCCGGTCCTAATCCCAAAACCTTTCAGCCTTCTTCCTGGGACCCAAAAGCCTACGGTTATAAGGGGGTTTTCAACTTGACCGGATGGCCTGGAGCCGTCGTTCGTGGAGGAACGAGTAAGGATGGTTTACCAATAGGAATTCAGATACTCGGTCAACCATTTCAGGATTATAAGGTTCTCGCCGTTGCGCAATTTCTAGAGAAAGAATTAGGAGGGTGGAAAGCCCCACCAATTTGATCTTACAGCCAAAAAGAGTGTATAAACAAACAAGCCCAATGTCTAATTATCAAAAATACTAGAATGACCGAAGTAATACTTTCTAAAGAAAAAGAAAAGTCGCGCAGGGTTTTCCTCTCTAAACTATCTATAGGGGCGGCAGCAACCCTCTTGCCAGCGTTGGTCAACGGGTTAGGAAAGAATTCCTCAAAGAAAATATTCATTTCAGATTTTTCAGCTCCTGAAGAACCAAGTCAGTTGGTTTACAAGTCAGTTGTTGAGTTAGCGAAAATGATAAAGGACAAGAAAGTGTCCGCCGTTGAACTGGTTCAAGCTCATATCGATCGAATTGATGATGTGAATAGTCGGATCAATGCTGTGGTAATGGATTGCTTTGATAGAGCAATGGAAGAAGCCAAAAGCGCGGATAGCAGTTCTTCAAAAGGCAAACTACACGGAGTTCCAATGACCATCAAAGACTCTTTCATGACGAAGGGAGTAGTAAGCACAGGAGGTACAATCGGTAAAATGAATTTTATACCAAAAGAAGATGCTACGATTGTCGCGCGCCTCAGAAAAGAGGGGGCCATTCTTCTGGGTAAAACAAATACACCTGAGTTTACATTGATCGGTGGGGTTTTAGGAGTTAATTCTACCAATAATATCATTTATGGAATAAGTAAAAACCCATACGATATTGACAAAACAACTTCAGGCAGCAGTGGAGGAGCTGGAGCAATTGTCGCAGCTGGTGGTGCTGCTTTTGATATAGGTACGGACTGGGGAGGAAGTGTAAGAGGCCCCTCAAGCACCAATGGCATCTCTGGAATTAAACCAACATCTGTTAGACTTCCTAGAACGGGTCACATTGTCGATTATGGTGGATTATTTGATTCTTGGCAACAGCCCGGCCCAATGGCTAGATATGTTAAAGATCTGGACTACCTCACACCAATAATGGCTGGTCCCGATTTTAAGGATGCAGTGGTAGTTCCTATGCGATGGCCGGACTATAAAAAAGTGGATATAAGTAAATTAAAAGTGGCTTTCTTCCCTGAAAATGGTATTGCAAATACCAATGAAGAAACCAAGGCTACTGTAAAAAAAGCTGCGAGATGGCTTGAGGATGTCACGCTTGAGGTGACAGAAGACTGCCCGAAAGAACTGCTAATTGAACTAGGAACGATAAGAAGAGACCTGATCATTGGTGATGGATGGCAGTGGTTGAAAAGAGCTACGGAGAAGGCTGGTTCTAAAACTTATGGAGAGAGTCTCAGAAACCGATTGGCAGATGGAGGAAGTCCAGTTTCTACAGCCGAATACACAAGACTTCTTGAAATGCAGGATGCCAATCGCAGCAAGATGCTCCAGTGGTTTTCTAAATACGACGTAATTATTTGTCCGACCACCTCAGGGCCGGCCGGAGATATTAATGCTGGCCATAATCCAGAATCAAAGTACATGGATAATCCAGGGGAGAGCTATACCAAGCCTTTCAACACATGTGGTTGGCCGGGAGCAGTAGTGAGATGCGGGCAAAGCACAGGAGGCTTGCCGATTGGCGTTCAGGTAGTAGCTCAACCGTGGCGGGAGGATGTGGCGCTGGCTGTAGCCAAATACTTAGAATATAAGTCCGGTGGATGGAAACCACCAGTTATCTAACGATACCCTAACCTTAAAACAAGATATGAAAAAAGACAATAATAAAAGAAGAAACTTTATCTCCACGTTGAGCTTAGGGTCAGTAGGAGCTGTTCTGCCAACATATGCACATATTCTTCCCGAAGGAGTGGTCCCACCTGTTCGACAGTTCCTGTCCACTGATGACACGGACGATTTGATGTACATGTCAGCCACGAAAGTTGCTAATATGATTAAGAGCAAAGAAGTGACCAGTGTTGAAGTGGTTAAGCTATGCCTGGATAGGATAAAAGAGGTGAACCCCAAGATCAATGCGGTGGTTCAACTTGCAGGAGAACGTGCTTTGTTAGAGGCCAAAGCTGCTGATCGTGCTGTGCTAACGGGCGAGCCTTTAGGCCCGCTCCACGGGGTTCCAATGACCATAAAAGACTCATTCAATACAGCTGGTATTGTGTCGACTGCCGGAACCCTAGGCAGAAAAGACTTTATGCCAGGGACTGATGCTACGGTAGTCGCTCGATTAAAGGAAGCGGGAGCTATTTTGATTGGTAAAACCAATACTCCGGAATTTACAATGTCTGGTTTGACCTCAAATCTGATCTATGGTCAAACACTTAACCCTTACGATCTATCAAGGCATCCTTCTGGCAGTAGCGGAGGAGCAGCGGCCATTATTGCTGCTGGAGGATCATATTTTGATATTGGCACTGATTCTGGTGGCAGTGTTCGTGCGCCATCACATGCCTGTGGATTGGCAGGGATCAAACCCACTAGTGGGAGGGTGCCACAGACCGGGCACCTGCCAGATTATGGAGATAGGTTCGGTAACTACCAGCAGCCCGGACCAATCGCTCGTAAAGTGGAAGATCTCTATCTGTTGCTCAGCATAATTGCGGGACCGGACCAGCTAGACTGCAGTATTAGCCCCGTCCCTTTGAACAATCCTGCTGACGTAAACCTTTCTGAATTACGAATTGGGTACTACACGACCAATGACATAGCTGAACCTATACCCGAAATCAAAAAAATGGTAGTTGACTGTGCTGAAGCGATGAAACCAGTGGTGAATGGTGTGACTAAAGCAAAACCACCAATGCTCAAGGAACTGTCTGACAAGCGACGTGAATTAAACAGCGCTGATGGTAAGGCTCATATCAAACGACTGATAAAGGCAAATAATACCAAGGTCATTTCGCCAAATCTTGACATTTCCGGGGAGGTATTGCCAGCAGCGGATTACACAAAGTTGGTTGAAGAAATGGATTCACTCAAAAGTCAAATGCTCAAATTCATGGATGATTTTGACATTTTACTTTGTCCAGTTACTGCCTCAGCCGCACTTGAGTTAGATGCCAAACGTGTTGCTGGTCACTGGTATACATCTGAATACAATGCAACAGGCTGGCCAGCGGCGGTGGTTAGGGCTGGTACTAGCAAGGAAGGACTCCCACTCGGCATTCAAATCGTTGGGAAGCCATGGACGGAGGATAAGGTTTTAGCAGTCGCAAGTCTGATTGAAAAAGAAATGGGAGGTTTCTCAAAACCAGAAGCGGTCTAATTATTAGTTCGTAATAGACATATAAAACACTTAAAATCAAATACTTAAAGATTTTAATCGATGAATAATAAAAATATAGATCAAAATAGTGCCACCTCCAGAAGGAGATTTTTAGCAACTATCGGAGCTGGAAGTGCGGCCATGGCCCTTTCTACAACCAAACTTTCAGCTGCCAGTTTTAGCAATCCGTCAAATTACTTAGTATCAAAAGATACTACTGAAGATCTCATCTTCATGTCCACGGTGAAGTTGGCTAGTCTCATCCGTTCGAAGAAAATCTCTTCTGTGGAGCTCGTGAAGGCCTATATAGATCGCATTGAAGATGTAAATTACAAGTTAAACGCTATGGTCATGCAATGTTATGACAGAGCACTAGAGGAGGCAAAGGCCGCTGATGTCGCACTTAGAAAAAAGCAGATCAAAGGGCCATTACACGGTGTGCCCATGACACTGAAAGATTCGTTTGAGGCGGAAGGAGTTATCAGCACTGGAGGTACGCTAGGCCGAATTGATTATGTGGGTAAAAAAGATGCGACGGTCTTAGCTCGGATGAGAGCGAATGGCGCCATTCTAATAGGAAAGACTAACACTCCGGAATTCACACTCGCAGGTGGAGGTATGAGAGGTGTTCGAACGACGGGTAATATCATCTATGGCTTAAGCAAGAACCCCTATGATCTGACCAGGGGTACATCAGGAAGTAGTGGTGGAGCAGGTTCTATTATCGCTGCAGGAGGAGCAGCTTTTGATATTGGCACAGACTGGGGAGGAAGTGTGAGATTGCCATCAAGTACAAATGGAATTGCAGGAATTAAGCCAACATCAGTTAGATGTCCCAGGACAGGACATATTGTTGATTATGGAGGAGTTTTTGACTCCTGGCAGCAGCCCGGCCCAATGGCTAGAAGAGTCGAAGACTTGATTCTGCTTACCCCCTTAATGAGTGGACCCGATGGTATGGATGCTGCAGTGGTGCCCATGCCTTGGAACGACCCTGCTGCGATTGATATTAAGAAATTGAAGGTAGCCTATTACCCTTCCAATCTGGTAGCTGACACAGCAGAAGACACTCAAAATGCCGTCAAAGCAGCCGCCAAATGGATGGAAGAAGCCGGTGCTGAAATTACGGAGGACATGCCGCTTGATATTTTTACAGAGCTAGGTGAAATACGAAGGGAACTGGTAGGCGGAGATGGCTGGGCTTTCTTGAAGCGAGCAGGAGATTTTCACGGCAGTAAGACTTTAAGTGAATCCATACAGAACAGATTGAATACAGCAAAACCAATCAAAGCAGATCGCTATTCCGAACTCTTGTCTCTACAAGACAAGAACAGGACTAAAATGCTTCAATGGTTTCAAAAATATGATATTATTCTTTGTCCTACTACT
>JBCCIX010000115.1:0-10704 GCA_039028075.1 Bacteroidota bacterium
ACCACGGCTTCAGCCTCGGGAAATTCCTTTCTAATCGCTTGTGATAAAGCGGTTTTGATCAAGGTCCTTAGCTCTGGGTAGGAGAGCGATAATCGATTATCACAGTAGATGGGAGACTTCCAGCCGGAACTCCAGGTGAAAGGAGCATCAATATTTAGTTGAATGGCGCCGATCTCCAGTAGTTTTCCAGCTATGGTCATTCCAAGACCACTTTCTTTAGAACTTGACATGGCAGCGAAGATATTCATTAAAAAAACCAATATCTATTTGCGTGGTAACAATAATTTTATTCATTTGCGTGACTAACTTATCAACCATTACGGATGAATCTCTTCATCAATGACATTCAGGTCTCTATAATCCGTCCTGAAAAAAAGCTGGATAAACATGAGTTTAACACCATAATTGACGCTAATAGTGAATCTATAACACTGGCCAGATTGCTTCATCGTACTTGGATTAAGCATGTTCGTGCTGCGGATGTTAATAAACTATTGGACGTATTAGATACTGCTATCCCTCATGGGTTGATCTCGCTTACCCTGTCTGTAGATGACTATTCAGAGGTGAAGAAATTCTTGAAAAAGAAATTTAAAGTCATAAAAGCGGCAGGGGGTTTAGTGAAGAAACGAGATAAATTCCTAATGATTTATCGCCTAAAAAAATGGGACTTGCCCAAGGGCAAACTTAATTCCGGTGAAAATAATAAAGAAGCCGCGCAGAGAGAGGTTCAGGAAGAATGCAATATTCAGGTGAAGGTCAAGAAAAAGCTGTGTACCACCTGGCACACCTATACCATGAAAAAGAACAGGATTTTAAAGAAAACGGTATGGTATACCATGTCTTTGGAGGACAGTAGCCATATGAAACCCCAGTTGGAAGAAGACATTGAAGAACTACGCTTCATGACTCCCAAAGAAGTTTTTCATGCACTTCAACATTCGTACAAGTCCATTGCTTTTGTAGTGGATAGCTATTTTAAGAAGGAGAAGGCACCCGCTAAAAGTGACTGAAGTGAATTAGCCAGTGAACGGGAGTCGCTAAAAATCCCAAGCCGCTGAAAACGAAATAGATAAACTCTTAGGTTTACCTGAATCTCTGCTCACAAAATTGTACAAAGCCCTAAAAAGAAAAATAAACCTTATAGTTTGTAAGGAAGAAAATCGGTTACGTCACCATCATATTTGTGTACTTCTCTAATAATGGAGGAACTGATGGCTGCGTATTCAGGCGAGGTAATTAAAAATACAGACTCAAGATCATCATTCAGGTAATTATTGACCTGGGCAATACTGTTTTCATACTCGAAATCAGTGGTGTTACGCAATCCGCGAAGTAAATAGCGAGCGTTGAGTTTCTTAGCCAGCTCTGCGGTAAGCTCATTGTAGATCAGCACTTTTATTCGTGTATTACTTTTGAAGGTATCTTCAATGTAGGCGACCATTTCATTTACCTCGAAATACCGGATGTTCTTCTGACTGTTATACCCTATGGCGATAATAATTTCATCAAAGAGCTTAAGACCTCGTAACACGATATCTTCGTGACCCTTCGTAAAAGGATCGAACGAACCGGGAAATATGGCAATTTTCTTTTCCAAATCAAGACGCTAATCACACAAATGCATGCTGTACAAGTCGAAGAAGTGGTGATCCTGAGCTTCATCAAACATATAGCTGTATTTTAAGTAATTTGGTCTATCCCCAAAAGATATATTTTTAATATACTTATAGAATTCATTGTAGTGAGGAGACTGCTTACCGATGTACCCCCATAAAACAACGTCACTGGTCTTTTGATTCCTGTTGAGCCCCTTCATCACTAGCATAATGTAACGAATGTAATCATTGAACTGCTTTATGCTGAACTGGTTATAATACTCCAGTTTATTGTTTTTGAGTGTAGTAACATGCAGTTTAAACCGATCAATGTAGAGGTACATACTCTCCTTTCTATGGATTTGAGCATTATTGATAACTCCTTCGATAATTGCGCTAGATTGATGTATAAATACAACTTCCGTATTCTTGTATAGCTCCTTTAGCCAGTTGTAAACACCAGTATTGATTGCAAAAACGCAGGTGGCCGTTGTTTTTATATGTTTATAGTAAAGAACGGTTTCGTTTTTTTCGTTGATTTTAGCATTCAGCCGCAAATAATCTAACAAGGCATCTTTCACAAAGAGAGAAGACGGTACTAATGAAAACTTACTATTCTTAATACTGACTCTGACCCTTTTCCAGAAACCTGCCATCAACAAATGATGGTCTGAAAACACAGTCTTAAGAATAGCTAAGAGTTCGCTGTATGTTTTGGCAGGGTCTAAGATAAAGTCCTCAAGAAGTAGACATTTGTTCGTTCGTGAATCTACGACGGCAATTTGTAAATCTCTTATTCCTATCTGCAGGTGCAAATTGTAATCGTGGAGGTTATCCACGTCAAATTTGTCATCTTTGATTTTTTTAATTAGCCTGTAGCCCGCTGTAGTAGTATCCAAGATTTTATTCCCAATTGCCTGAAGTGGTTACGTCTGTTTTAGACCCAAACCGTAAAGGCTGCTTATTTTTTGCTTCATTGTCTTCATCGCGGGTAGGATCAAATGGTCGAGGATTTTTTACCTCTATCACATCAACTAAAGACCCACTCTTATCCACCTCCGCGGCGTAAATCTCGAATTTGACATCATCATAGCCAGGAACATACGCCAGCCTGGTAATATCGGTATTAGGATCAAATTTATTGGCTACGATGGTCATAAGAAGATCGCCTTTCATCACTTGGCTACCTTCGAAAATATCTTGAATGTTGGTGACCACTCCGCTGTTTTTGAATTTGTGAGTAACGTTCTTTCCGTTTTGGTTCAAAGTATAAGCCCCACTGCCTTGCGTGGCATACTCTCCTACAGCCAATCTAAAATTTCTAAATATACCATTGTTCGCAGAGTTTACATTATAGGATTCCCTGAAAATCCGTTCTCTCGCGGGCACAATTTCTAAGGTATCAATGGTAATTATAGAGCTATCTGCACCGTAGCTAAGTGTAACTACACGCTCCTTTTTTTGTATAATCGGGTATTCACCGTTTTCCACAAAATCGATTAACTTATCCCAGTCACTTGTATAAGTACCATTTACCTCTTGATATACGATTTGAGCTTCTCTAATTAACATTAATTTTTCGATCACAGCTTCTTCCCTCTCAGCAATTAAAGCCCTTTCATCAATAGTCGCCTTTACACTACTTACAAGATAATAGCCTAAACCAATGCTGCCAATGAGAAATGCTATAGAAACGATTTTTGTTACGTTCATGAGTGGGATTTTTTTAGTGCAATAATACTATTTTGAATTGTTTTAGATACTCGTTGAATCTGCTAATTAATGCAATTATTCGCACAATTTAAAATAGCCTGAGATATTTAACAGGTCATTTATTTCAGCCAATTCGCGAAGCATATTGTGTTTTTCTTCCGTGTTCATAATCCTTAATTCTGAAATGGTCACAAATCTCAAATCTGAAATTATTTGATCTTCAGGAGCCATTTCTGGATCAGTGCCTTTCGCTAAAATACCTCCCATTCGTTTGACCTTAAAAAAGAGCTCTACGGCGTGGAGATTTTTACTTTGATATTCGTGCACAAAAAGTAAATTGTGAACAGCTACTTCTAGTCCCGTTTCTTCGATGAATTCACGCCTTAGGCACTGATCGATAGATTCGCCAAATTCTAAACCTCCACCCGGCGGGGACCATAAATTCCCAGCTTTTCCTAACCCTTTGTGGTTGATGAGTAAAAGCGAACGTTCTTCAATAAGGATCCCGCAAGCGCGGACTCTGACTTTCTTTGAATATAATTCTGATAAGTTAGGACTCAAACTATTTGGTTTTGGTACTTTGGACACGGTATACAGTTTCAGTAAGTAGGTATGAAAGTATATAATCCAGATTACAAAAGTAGAATACTAGAACATCTTGACCGGCAATACTTTATGAAACACATCGGCTTTAGGCTGGATCTTATTGAGCCTGGGCAGACGGAAGGTTACTTAGATTTTGAACAAATTCACCAACAGCAAAAAGGCTTTGCCCACGGAGGTTTGATAGCGACGTTAGCTGATATTACAGCAGGATTTGCGGCCGTAACGTTGGTTGCTGCCGACTGCGGTGTGGTAACTGGTGAGATTAAAGTTTCATATCTTAACCCCGGCGTTGGGGATAAGCTGAGAGCTAAAGGATGGGTGCTTAAACAAGGTAAAAAGATGAGTTTCTGCGAAGCTGAGGTTTTTGCGGAGTACCGGGCCAAGCAAAAAATGATTGCTAAGGCCAGCGCCACTATGGTTACTATATTTCCTGAAGATATCCCTAAATAGTGCCACTTCCTTCAGAAATACTCATCAGTAAGCTTGAATTTGAACCTACTGACGGACAGAGATCAGCCTGTAAAGCCGTTGATTGGTTGCTTAAAGAGAGGTCAAACTCTAAAGCTCTTTTGGTAAAGGGGTACGCAGGAACCGGGAAAACTACCCTTACCAGTGTTTTAGTTTCAGTTTTACCAACCTTCAATTTTAAGTACGTTTTGCTGGCACCCACCGGACGTGCCGCTAAGGTACTCTCGGCTTATTCCGGGCGTATGGCCTTTACTATTCATAAACGTATTTACAAGCAATCCAATACCGAAGAGGGAGGGCTTTTCTTTAAACCTCAAAAAAATTATGCCAGAGATACGGTATTTATCGTTGACGAGGCCTCTATGATCAATGACGATGCTGGTTTTGGCAAAAATGGACTGCTCAAAGATCTGATCGACTATATCTTTTCTGACAAAAGTAATCGCCTGCTTTTAATTGGTGATAATGCTCAGTTACCGCCAGTGGGACAGAATGTAAGCCCCGCCCTTGATCTGCACAGGCTTCAGCATGATTTTGGGATTGAAGCCCACGAAGTGTCTTTGACTGAAGTAAAAAGACAAACTGCCGAATCGGGTATACTAAGTAACGCTACCGCATTGCGCAACGGCCTGGACAAAGACAAAATTGACATCAAATTTACGACTTCTTCATTCAAGGATATTTTTAAAATGACCGGCGACAGAATGGAAGAAGGGATAAGGTATGCGTACGATAATTATGGCATCACAGATAGCATTATTATCACCAGGTCGAATAGAGCGGCTAATCAATACAACGAATACATACGTCGCCAAATTCATTTTTACGAATCGGAGTTAGAGACTGGTGAATTGTTAATGATCGTGAAAAATAACTATTTGTTCGCACCAGATGATAAATCGGGCAGCTTTTTAGCGAATGGCGATTTTGTAGAGGTATTAAAAATATCGAACCTGGAAGAAGTACATGGATTGAGATTCGCGACTCTAGAACTCAAAATGACTGACTATCCGCACCTTGAAAGTTTTAGTGCTAAAGTGGTATTAGACACGCTGCACGCTGAGGGCCCGGCATTATCTAATGAGGCCTATGAGTTACTTTATGAAAGTGTAAAGAAAGACTATGCTGATGTCTCTAGTGTAAAGCAGTTTAAAGAGGCATTAAAAAATGATCCCTATCTCAACGCGTTGCAAGTTAAATTTGCTTATGCCATTACCTGTCACAAATCACAGGGCGGTCAATGGCCTATCGTATTCCTGGATCAAGGTTACTTGCCCGATGATAAAATTGATAATGAATATGTGCGTTGGCTCTATACAGCGGTCACCAGAGCCTCAGAACAACTATTCCTAGTAAACTTTGAATCGAAATTTTTTGTTTAATTGATTCGCAGCGAAATTATTGTGCTGTTAATCTGGTATATTTGACCTATTAAAGTAACGAATATGAAAACCTTTGTAACTCTGATTTTTGGCATTTTCATAATTTATGGGGCTATTGCCCAAGAAAGTGCAACTAATGAGGCTGCCTCAAACGGCGCGGTGATTACATTTGAAGAAGATAAGTTCGATTTCGGAGATATCTATCAAGGTGATAAGGTCGAGCACATTTTTAAGTTCGAGAATACCGGTAATGAGGCACTTATTATCACAAACGTTCAAACGACTTGCGGATGTACGGCCCCTAATTGGCCGAGAGATCCGGTTGCACCGGGTCAGGAATCAGAATTGAAAGTTGTCTTTAACAGCGCAGGTAAAATGGGGAGACAAAACAAAATTATTACCGTGGTTTCAAATGCCACCAATCCTATGGCGCGTGTTTCTATAGTTACAAACGTACTGCCGAAAAAATCAGATTCAAGATAGGCCAAGACATAGTAAGAAAAGGCCGGTCATCCGGCTTTTTTTATACCCAAAAAAAGGAGGAGCCAGCCAAGGATAAAAAAGGTACCTCCAAACGGGGTCACCATGCCTAGTGATGGAATATTTAGCACACTTAGGGTATATAATGACCCGCTGAAAAGTAGAATACCTAAGAACCAAGCATAAGCGCTAAAAGTAAAAATGGTAGAATTAGGATACTTAGTGCGCATTAATACGCCTAGAAACAAAAGGGCCAGTGCATGATAGAAATGATATTCGACGGCTGTTTTAAAAGTATCGGTCCTACCATTTTCAGTTAAAATATCCTTTAAACTATGCGCACCAAAAGCGCCTACTGCTACCGCTAGGGCACCTAGTATAGAAGCGGCCATTAGTATTTTTTTGCTCATATTCTTAGTTTCTTTGTCCAAAGATAGAGCTGCCCACTCTTATCAGCGTACTGCCTTCTTCAATGGCAATAGTATAATCGCCACTCATTCCCATGCTCAATTCGCGCATCTCCACATTTACGGGGAGATCTAAAGCCGCTATCGTATCAAAAATAGATTTGAGCTTTTTGAATTCATTTCTGATTTTGTCCTTGTTATCCGTAAAAGTAGCCATCCCCATTAAACCTACTATTTTCACGTGTTTTAAAGTCGGTACGGCGGGGTCATTCACGAGTTGAATTACTTCCGATTCGTCCAACCCGAATTTTGTTTCTTCATCGGCAATGAATACCTGCAAAAGACAATTAATGACCCGTTCATTCTTTTCCCCTTGTTTTTCAACTTCATTTAATAGCCTAAGACTATCAATGGAGTGTATAAGATCGACAAAAGGGGCTATATATTTCACCTTATTGCGCTGAAGATGGCCAATCATATGCCATTCAATGTCTTTAGGTAATTGCTCGCTTTTGGCAGCTAGCTCCTGTGCTTTGTTTTCTCCGTATATTCGCTGTCCCGCTTCGTAAGCTTTCAAAATATCCGAGTTTGGCTTTGTTTTACTTACTGCGACCAAACGACAGTTGTACGACCGTAAATAATTTTGGAATTGTTTAATATTGCTTTCTATGTCCATAAATAAATCAGGTGTCGGACAAAATAAGATATTTTAGCTGAGAGGCTATGCCTATTTTATCTACTTTGTTGAGAAAGGGAATCCGGATTCGCGAAAGTCTGGAGCAAGAGTATTCAAACCCGTATGATCTGCAGAAGCAGGAACTCAAAAAGCTGCTGATCACTGCGAGTCAAACACTTTTTGGAAGGCATTATAACTTTGACGAAGTCCTTAACGGTTATAAACAAGTCGACGCGCAATTCTTTGATCTTTTTAAACAAAATATACCCATTCACGACTATAATAAGATGTATAATGAGTGGTGGTCGAAGGCGAAGCAAGGCAGAACAAATGTATGCTGGCCCGGTAAGCTCAAGTACTTTGCTTTAAGCTCAGGAACATCAGAAGCCTCTTCTAAATACATTCCCATTACCCGGGAAATGCGAAAAGCTATCCAGAAAACTAGTATACGTCAGATACTTACCTTAAGCAGGTATGACCTTCCCGACAAATTCTTTTCAGGTGGTATCCTGATGCTTGGAGGGAGTACTCAGTTGAACAACAGAGGCAGTTTCTTTGAAGGTGATCTCAGTGGAATTCAGGCGGCCCAGCTGCCTTTTTGGTTTCAGCATTTTTACAAGCCAGGCAGGAAAATAGCCAAGACCCGTAACTGGGAAGAGAAGCTAGACGAGATCACCAGGAATGCGATCCACTGGAATATAAATATTATCGTAGGTGTCCCTGCCTGGATCCAGATTCTTATGGAAAAGATCCTGGATTATTATAAGCTGGACAATATCCACGAGATTTGGCCCAACCTTCTGGTGTACGTTCACGGAGGTGTATCGTTCGATCCTTATAGAAAAGGCTTTAAAAAACTATTAGGTAAAGAAATTTACTATATAGAGACCTATCTCGCCTCCGAAGGCTTCATTGCCTTTCAGCACAAGCCAAACCATCGCGCCCTGAGATTGGTGTTAAATAATGGTATTTTTTATGAGTTCGTTCCTTTTGAGTCTAGGTACTTTGACGAAAATGGGAGTGTTCAACCTGATGCGCCTACCATGATGATTGATGAAGTTGAGGATGGTAAAGAATATGCTCTACTTATGTCTACCTGTGCCGGAGCTTGGAGATACGTGATTGGTGATGTAGTAAAAATTGTAAATAAGAAAGAAGCGGAGATTGTAATTACAGGCAGAACCAAGCACTTTTTAAGCCTTTGCGGGGAACACTTGAGCATTGATAATATGAATAAAGCCATAGAACTGGTGGCTAATGATCTCAATATAAATATTTCTGAGTTTACAGTTGCCGGAGTACCTTACAGATCCTTGTTTGCACATCACTGGTATATTGGTACGGATGATCTGGTCAATGAAACGGAGTTAAAAATTAAGCTGGACGACTGCTTGAAAGACCTTAATGACGATTATGCCGTTGAGAGAAGTGCTGCACTCAAGGAAGTGTTCGTAAGTGTTTTGCCCCTACAGACCTTCTATAAATACATGGAAATGAAAGGTAAAGTAGGCGGGCAGCATAAATTTCCGAGAGTGATCAAGAATGACCAACTCCGGGACTGGCGCAGTTTCCTGACCCTGGTAGAATAAAATGTTTATTGTAGACGGAGCCTGTTTTAGGCTTACTACTTGCTGGTTTAGTAGCACAGGGTCTTGTTACTATCCTTTACACACCCCTTAAAATGTAATTTAAAAGTAAGTTCCTGCTGGATCAGCTGGAATTCACTTCGGCTTCGGCATCATGTAATTAAGGTAGTTCTAGTCTTGGAGCACATTAGTAATAAACGTTGATTTCATAAGCATCCAAAGCGTAAAAAATAGCAGAGCCCAGAGTAAATAGTTTCGATAATAATCCTGCGTGTCTTTATACCTTGTTTCCTGAATTTCCGCTTTTTCGTAGGTATCAATTAGTTCAAATACTTTTTCTAACGCTTCATTGTCACCCACCCTAAAAAATTCTCCATCTCCGATTTTTGCTATTTCTCTGAGAGTTGTTTCATCCATGGTATTGTCCACCATTCTTGGTCTACCAAAGAAGTCTTTTCCAAAAGGTACTTTGCCTTCTTTGCCAATGGCTATGGAGTACATTTTGATGTCATACGCTGTAGCCAGATTTGCCGCCGTGATCGGATCGATATTTCCTGCGGTGTTATCTCCGTCACTTAATAAAATAAGCACCTTTGACTTTGATTCAGACTCTCTCATGCGATTGGTAGCAACAGCCAGTGCGCTGCCGATGGCTGTACCTCTGTTTTCAATCATTTCGAACTCAATATCTTCGATGTAAGACTTTAATAATTCATAATCGGTAGTCAATGGGGAAAGGGAATAGGCATCTCCCGAAAATATAACTATACCAATCCTATCCTGAAATCTACCATCTATGAAATCATTGGCCACCTCTTTTGCCGCTTCAAGCCGGTTGGGTTTAAAATCCTCTATCTGCATGGATTGGGATATGTCCATTACTAACATAATGTCTATACCTTCCGTCCACTGCTCTACTTTCTCGTTGGTCTTTTGCGGGCGGGCTATAGCGATCACCATGAGGGCAAAAACTAAAGCTAGCAGTAAATCCGGAAGCATTCGAACCATATTCGCCGGATTTCTGCCTAATTGACTTTTGGTTAGCGCGATTGGCAACTTCTGGTTTATAAAATAACGGAGTATCCACCGCATTGTAAGAAATAGCGGAATCAGCAGTAAGGCGAAAAGTGCCAGACGATTTTCCCACGTAAAGTTCTGCAAAGTGGAAAGGTAGAACCAGTCTATCGAATACCAAGGTAAATCGGGGAATGCGCTTTCATCCATTTTTCACCTCCTCAACTTTGCTTTCAAATTGTTGCTGTGAAAACTCTTTGAGCTTCTGGAAACTTTCGGATAACTCCGCCACACGATCTGGGGCGTACAGCGCCTTGTCTATGCCCTTAAGCGCGTCTTCTATTTGCTTAAAATTGTAATTGGAGATGATTTCTTTTGTGGTAGACTTAGTGTAAGGTCGGTTTTCAAGCTTTTCTAAGTATTTCTTCCACGAGAGGATAATTTTTTCGGCTTTTTCCTTATCGTTATTCCCACTGCCTACTATTGACTCAAAGTAGTGTATAAATCGCTTATGTCCTTTTTTTAGCTTTCGAAGCAGGAATGACTTTTTAATGGACTTACCGAAAACAATGAAAACAACGAGCCCTAAAACAACCACTATGGCCGCTCCAATGACAAAATACGGATAATTGAAGGCCAGATTCACGCGCTTGTAAGTTGTATTTTCTTTCAGCGGTATCGATTCTGCGGTTACCGAATCAGGTATTTCTTTCACGATGTGTTGAAAAAAAACTGAATCCTTTAAAGTAGTGTAGGTCACACTATCTCCTCCTG
>JBCCIX010000116.1:0-10689 GCA_039028075.1 Bacteroidota bacterium
ATAATCCATGTACAAGGTCATAATTATGGGCAGCATCGCTGGGTAGGGTCACCATAATCCTAACCCGGCGCCCTTTTGATCGGTAACCCAGTAATTCTTTAGTTTGTGTGGTTAAAAGCTTTCGGGCTTTCTTTATCGAAATTCGCGGGTGTGGGTCATCCTTGGATTTGTCGTGAATTAAGGCCTTCAAAATATCTCTGCAATTTTGCAGGCTGGCTACCACGTGCGCCTCAGAACGTGCAATTCTGGACAGACCCAAGTTACCGAGATTTTTTTGCAGACGTGTAATATCAATTCTCCTCAATGCCCTGTAATGGATGAGGTTCGATGCACTTTTTTGGAAGAAAGGATGCACCGACGCTGTCCTCTGGTGTTGACGGATTTCCTCCTGAATGAGCTCATTTAAGATGAGGCGTATTTCTGCAATGCTGTTTTCTATTTTATCACTATTTGTTTTCATCTGCGAATGGGAGTGTTTTAAGTGAACGGCAGAAGTTAAACAACGATGAATAAAATCCTTTTACCAAAATATTAACAAATCATTATTTCATTACTTGCTGCGAGGCACTAAAGGAAAATAGAGGCGAGAATTAGTTTGAGAGAAGATTAATATGCTACACTCTAGAAAACAAAGCAGTAAACCTAAGGGGGAAGAAGCGAGTACACTACTGAATCAATTCAAGCCCTTCCAGCCTTCAGCTCAGGGGTACAAAGTTGAGTTACTTATTGAACGAACATAGGTCAAAATAGTCCCTTGTCAACGGTATAGGGTTCCTTGAGTCGAGTAATCCAGACTTCAAACAAGGGTTACACTCTTGCCTGACTTTAATATCCACTCTGGCCGTGATCTTCACATTTACCAGCTATAGTTTGAGAAAGGCTGTTATTTAGGCAGCCTTCGGTTTAAATAGAGACTTCTCAAACGCGCGCTTGAGCTTTAACTCACCTATTTTTCCCTGAATTTCAGTGATCCTGTCCAGGTGTGTATTGCTCAAATGTTCATTTTCTAAGATGTCTGAAGATTTCAGTGACTCTACGAGTCGATCCATCTCGGCAATAAGCTGATTTATTTCAACGAGGTAGTTATCGGAGTATTTCACCTTTGTCAACTTTTAGTAGTAAGTGAGACGAAAGTTTCTAGTCAGGTCACAAGTCTGCACTTTGTTTGTCGCTAAATGATACCCAGAGCAGCGCCAAGAGCAGTAGCGAGGCCCAGGAAACTTAAAAACCCTACGATATCGGTAACGGTAGTCAGTACAATCGAAGATGACTGAGCGGGATCTTGTCCGATAGATTTCAGGAATATGGGAATGACCGCCCCTGAAAAACCGGCGATAACCATGGAAAATACCATGGACACTCCTATGACCACGGCTAGTCCAAATGAAGTCGCCCAGAAATAGACAATGATCGCAGTAGTTAGGGCTACAGCTACTCCATTTATAAACCCCACGGCAGCTTCCTTTCTCGCTACTCGAAACCATTGCGTCGGTCTTATTTCACGTAAAGCCAGCCCACGCATGGTAACGGCCAGAGCTTGTGACCCGGTATTGCCCGATTGACCGGCCACCACCGGCAAAAAAACAGCCAATACCGTAATTTTGGCAATAGTATCCTCAAAAGCCCCCACTACTGAAGCCGCAAGAAACGCCGTAACCAAGTTGATTTGAAGCCATGGTAACCTCTTCTTTACGGCAAAGCTCACCTTAGAAAGTGCCCTCTCGTCACGTCCCGCTCCGAATAAAGCCTGAACGTCTTCGGTCGCATCTTCTGTAGCTGCTTTTATCAGAGCGTCGTTGCGGATAATACCCAACAACCTGTTTTCAAGGTCTACTACCGGTAAACTGAAAAGTTTTCCGTCTCTCAACAAGTCCACAACTTCCTGCTGCGGGGACATGGCATGGACACTCACCGCAGCGACGATCAGGTTATTTAATTTTTCGCGGGGACCGGAAATGGCAATTTTTTGCACCGGCACTCTACCTAGTAAATAACCGGCTTCGTCCGTTACGTACACATTAGCCAAGGTTCGATCGTTCAACGTGCGGAGTTTTTTGAGTACTTCCTTTACGGTACTCGAGGGGTGAAAACTCAATATTTTGGTATCCATCAGAAAACCGGCAGATTCTGCCGGATAGCTCAACAATTCTTTCAGTTCCTTTGCTAAACCGCCGGGCAAATTTTCCAGCTTTTCCGGCAACGAATTCTTACTGAATTGTGAAAGCAACAGCGCACCTTTGTAAGGGTCGATCGTTGGAAATAATGTAGCAAAAAAGTCATCATCCATTTTTGAAAGCACATTAGCCGCCGTGTTTCGCTCTAAACGTAAGAGCACATCCCTGGCTACTAAAAGTGGTTGCTCTTTTAAATAGGTTAAAATTTCTGCTGTTGAACACGTATTTAAAACCACGGATACGTCCGTTGGATAGTTTTTAAAGAAATGATCTAAAAGCTCCTTTTGTATTTCTTTTGTTTCCAAGGCTTATTGATTTATATTTTTGTCATTACTTGATGCAACGGTACTGGTGAAAAGGCTGGATAGGCCAATTTGAAATAAGTCCGCAAGTGCCGAACTGGTCTGCGCGGCCTGTTTCTTATATGATGTTTTTTCTCGAGAAACGCCGGTGATTGATTCCCTGGTGATGAGGCCTAAAAACACACCGTCCGTATCTGTGACCGCTAGAAAAGAGTAAGCAGCCTCCCATCCTCTGCCCTCTAAAAGAACGTCCAAACTCATGTTAGCCAATGTTTTGGGGGCACGGGTATCCATAATTTCCCGGATCAGTGTATTTCGATCTGCTACAATGAGCTGTTTTACTTCTACTATTCCCGCTAAGACGTGATTCCGGGAAAGTACAAAGACATGAGACAACAGGGAGGGGTTATCTTTTTTAATTCTCTCAAGGCTCTGTCCTACGGTAAGGTCATCCGTCAATGTAAAAACTAATGGTTCCATGCAGGCACCTACCATGGTTCGTGGATAGGCCAATGCGCGCTTTATAGGGGTTGACAATTTTGGATCTAAAGTATCTAAAAGCACGTTGCAAAAAGCCTCGTCAATTTGCCGCAACAGTACTTCAGCGGTTGATATGGGTAAGGCCTCCAGTAATTTCAAGGCGGTACCTAAATCTACCTTTTCAAGTGTAGCCGCGGCTCGGTTTCTGTCCATTTGACTCAGTAATTGAGCGCAGAGTTCGACGGGTAGCCTTTCTATTAAGGCCGCTCTGTCTTCCACTTGATAGCCTTCCACCAGCATCGCTGCCTCCGATGGGTAGTTTTTGATGAATGCGGCTATTATTTTTTGATCGCTTTGCATTATCTACTTTTCTTGATGAGTGTGGTCTTTTGCTCACTAAAATCCTTGGCAGGAATAGATACCTGCCCTGATTTAGTATCCAGGAAAACTGCAGTGGGCGAAATATTGATTATAACACCTTCAATCCCATCGACCTGAATGGTATCTCCCTCTTCATATTTTTTTTGCATATAGTACGAGCCTAGGATATTGCTGACCGAAGTTTTTGCGCCAAGACCAAAGGCTAAGGCCGCGCCGAACAGCAGGGCTGCGATAATGATATCCACCAAGTTTGTTAAAAATAGTATGTCAATCCCTACTTGGTCTATGGCGATGATCACGGAAATAATAAGTATAGCGTATCTCGCCAGGTTACCGATGTTTTCCCCGGCGGACACCTCTCTTAACACTGAAGCAGAAACAACCAGGTCCTTCGAGAACCTGCCGGCTATAATGCCCACAAATACGATGATTACAGCACCCAGGAAATTAGGCAGATAAAGGATGAGTCCGTCAATCCATCTTGATACCATGGAAAACTCAAGGATTTGAATCGTAATTCCGGCAAAAAACAAGATCAAAAGCCAAAAAAGTGTTTTGGATATAAAACTTGCCGAGCCCTTCAGGTCGATCTTTAGCGATCGCCGGTTAAGCTGGTCATTAATAGTGCGATGTAAATAAAGGATAAATCGTTTAGTGAACCTTTGGGCAAACTTTGCTACGATGAACCCTGATAATAAAATTACCAAAGCCAACAACAGTTTTGGGACCAGATCCAGAAACCCACTGGCTATTTGATTAAAAAGTTTGTTTACCTCTTCACCTAAACTATTCATAGCATAAATTTTTCATTTCATTTTTACGGTATAAGTCCCTTTCACCCACTTTACTTATTTTATGCCCCATCGGAAAAAGCATTGGATTCATAGTTCCTTACCCCCTGTAGTTCATCCACCCAATTCCATGAAGTATAGATGACCAGGGTGACGGTTTTTTCCGCGGGGTCAAAACCATGATCTTCGGTTTCCCAGATGATATAGTTGGCTTCCGGGAATGCCCGGGAACCTATCTGTTCATCGAACAGGCGGTAAATGATATTATGCTCATCCATACCATCGTTGAGTAATCGAGCGATAAATGAGCGTGTCGGATTTTTTAAATTGCTTATCGAGACCTCGTTTAAAGCCTGCACTTTTATTTTGATCCTGACGATATCAGGCTCTGAAAACTGCTTGGGAAAGGCCCAGTGCATCATACAAGAAACATTAAAGAGCTCTTTGTGGTAGCTCATTTCCGAGTACTCCTCCCAGATACGTTCTTCCTGTAATTCTTCGACCAAATTCTGACGCTGTCCTGTACTTAAGCGATCCCCAAATCGCAATGAGAGGACCCGATCGGTGGCTTCATCGATCTCCAGGTCCGAAAGCGCTAACGATGCCATGTCTTTGATCTCTTCGGGTGCAATAGAGCTTAAATCGTCATATTCAAGGTTACTCAGTAGACGCAAAAGACTCTCGTCATTCCATTGCCCCGGAATTTCATGTACTTCACTCATTTCCAGTACCTCAACGCTATATTTATTTGCCATTTTTCTTTATTCCGCGTTACATCTTGAAAATAAATTCAGTTCAACGCTTCCAATCTCAGCTTTTTCTGCTGGTTGAGACGAATAATTTACCGAAGGTCACATTATCCAATTTTTTTCAACATCAGTTGAAAGAGAGGATAGAGAGGAAAGGAAAGTTTCTCTTACCTGCAAATCAACTATTTTATTGTTTTCATACTTTGACAGGGTACCGTCATACATTTGACACTTTTGTTTTTGCAGATCAGCTCCCCACTTTGATAAATAAGGGGTCTGGACCCTCCCAGATGATGGCACTTTTTCTAGATATTAGTAACTTGCCAAAAAATTGTAAAGATAAATTTAGTCAAGAATTTAAAATGGCAACATTTGGTGAATTCCTAAGGAAACAAAGAGAATCGAGACATTTAACTCAGGACACATTTGCAAAAAATTTAGATCTTCCCTACACAGATGTAAGTAAAATAGAGCGTGGAAAAAAGAAATTTCCATTTAGTAAACTTGAAGCCTTGGCAGAATTCTATGAACTGGAATTTACAAAAACAAAAGACCTCTTCGTCGCGGACATTTTGGTGGAGCAAGCACATAAATACCAATGCTCTGAATCTGTTTTTGCCATGGCAGAAGAACAGGTTAAATACATCAGAAGCAAAAGAGCGAAACAAGGCAAAATGGAATTCTAAATGACTTTCATGGAACAATTAGCAATAGCGTCACTAGACGAATCCTCGAACTTAAACAGGATTCAGAGCTATCCTTTATTAAGGTATATGGGAAGTAAGTACAAGCTAATTCCATGGCTTCACGAAACTTTTAGCGCTTTGGATTTCGACTCAGCGCTTGACGCCTTTTCGGGATCAGGGGTAGTATCGTACCTCTTGAAATCAATGGACAAGAAAGTTTACTCAAATGATTTTTTGAATTTTTCTTCGGTTATTTCGAAAGCAATTATTGAAAATAGATCTAATCAATTAGATCAGGATGACCTCATGGTCCTTTTGGACTTGGACGTGGATGCTAATGACTTTATACAAAAAACGTTTGACCAGGTTTTCTTCACCAAAAACGATCTGGTTTTTCTCGATAAAGTAAGTCATAACATAAATAACCTACCTTGTAAGTATAAGCAAGCTCTGGCATATACAGCACTATTCAGATCATGTCTGAAAAAACAACCACGAGGTGTTTTTACGATTTCAGGAAACTTAGATAAGTATAATGATGGAAGACGGGATTTACGGCTTTCGATCAGGGAACATTTTCTAGAGCAGGTGGGTATTTATAATGATATTGTTTTTGACAATAATCAAGAGAATTCAACTTTCAACCTAGATATTTTTGATTTCAGTCAAAAAATGTTCGGACCAGATTTGGTCTATATGGATCCTCCCTACGTACCGCCCTCAGATGATAACTGCTATATTAAAAGATACCATTTTCTTGAAGGGCTTTCAAAATATTGGAATGGTGAGGAAATTATGGAAAATACGAAAGTCAAGAAAATTAAAAAGAAATTCACTCCATTTTCATATCGAAAAACTGCCGTAGATGCCTTCGATCAAATGTTTAATAAATTCAATGAAAGCACCTTGGTCTTATCTTATTCTTCAAATGCCTATCCTGATCTTGATACGTTAATTGCTATTATGAAGAATCATAAAAATAATGTTGAGGTTAAAATCAAGCCATATAAGTACCATTTTGGTAATCACTCGACCGTTGCCAGATCAAAAGTCGATGAGTATCTAATAATGGGAAAGGATTAAAAAATGCAGAGGCATACACAAACGAAGGCTGACTTGATCCTAAAGCTTGGTGAAGTTTTAACTGACTGGAGGGATGATTTTGCACAAACCTTTGTAGACTTTTTAACCGATTTCAATGTCAGAGACTCTGTTACCCTGAAAGATCTAAAATCCATGTTAGAAGCAAATTTTGAAGTTGGTATTACATTGTTTCGCTTGGTTCTCGAACAGTCAAAAGATGAATTTAAAGAAACCCTTAAGGCACTATTCTATGATAATCCGAGTGGGTATGGTAAAACAGCTTTTAAGGAAAGTCCGGATCACTATGTGAGAACCCTTGAAAGTTATGGACTTATTAGATCTTTCAACAGTTTAATGTCGAGAAACTACACATGGAAAGAAGTAGTTCAGGAACGTCTAAAGATGGGGCGGGGAAGTGCAATAAAAGGTCAAAAGAGAGGGAAAAATTTAGAAGATTTCGTTGAAACTCTAGTTAAACAGGTTTTTGATGAATTTGAAGTAAGGAAGAGTTTTACAGGGGCAAATGGGCTAAGTTCAGCAAAGGCAGATTTTTGTATCCCTTCAACTCAACATCCAAGCGTAGTTATAGAGGTCAAGGCGTATGGCGCTACAGGTAGTAAACAAAGTGATGTTATTGGCGATGTCAAGAAAATAATTGACGAAAAGCGAAGTGATACTTACTTTTTCCTTGTCACTGATGGAGTGACGTGGACCGCAAGAATGCGCGATTTTGAAAGATTAATAGAATATCAAAATCTTGGAGATATCTACCGAATCTATACGCAACAAATGAGCAGTGAATTACTATCAGATCTAAGACAGATAAAGCAGGAATTAAATCTTTGACTCCCGCAATTAACAAAAATCCGGATATGGGCGAAACAATAGAGCGAAAATACATTAAGGCAGTACTCTAGCACCTGAGGCTAGTGTCTAAGTAAAGGAGCCAAACCGCTCAGGATCATACTGATCCCTATAGAGAGCACGATAAATCCGATCATTCTGGACAGGGCGGACATACCCGCTTTACCGAGAAATCGGTTAAGGCGGTCAGAGAAAATAAGTATCACGCAGGTAACGCCAGCCACTAAAACCACCGAAGCTACTAAAGAAAGGTATCCCGAGAAACCACTTTGAACCACCGTATCTTTCATACCAATCACGAGGGCGATGGCACCTGGCCCCGATAATAAGGGCATAGCCATTGGAGCGAAGGTGATATCTTCTTTATGCAAACTTTCTTCTTGAACTTCCTTAGCGATCGTTTTCCCTTTGTAGGCTTCCTTTCCCAGCAGGCTCATAGCAGAAATACTGATCATCAGACCTCCGGCGATGCGGATGTGCTCCAACTGGATACCAAAAAAATTCAGGATCAGGTTTCCGCCAAAAAAGAAGGTCAACAATATCGCTATGATGTAAATGGATATTTTAATTGCTTGCCTTCTTTTTTCCAACTTCGTAGATTCCTGGGTCAGCATGATGAAAATAGGCATAGCACCCAGCGGATTAACGACGGAAAACAGTGAGCTAAAAGCCGCTAAAAAAATTTCCATGGTTTAAATTTAGACAGTAGCAGCTAATCTAGGAGCATATATGGAAGTGGCTTTTGCCCTTGCCCGAAGTAACCTCATTTTTACCGCACTTGCAGACAGATTGTAATGCGACTGTAACTCATCAATAGTTTTGTTCAATTGATACTTCAGCAGCAGTAATTCTTTATCCTCCTTAGAAATCAGGGACAACGCATAGTCTGCACTTTTATCTTTGTCGAGAGGTGCATCTTCCAGGGTTGGACTGTATTCGTAATTATAGTCTTGAGCTACTTCAAAATCACAATCAATACTTTGAAAGTACTTGCCTTTGGCTTTACGCGTATAGTCCGTGCAATAATTAAAAGTAACGGAATACAGCCACGTCGAGAATTTTGAGGTGCCCTTGAAAGACTTAATCTTCTCAATGACTTTAAGCATTACATCCTGAGCCAGATCGCTGGCATGGTCCGGGCTTTTAGTGAACGATAAACACTTATTGAACACGGGCATGTAATACCGTGAGTACAGTTCTCCCATAGCCAATTTATCACCTTTCCTTACGGCTTCGACCAGTTGTTCATCCGTGTTCCGAGCGTAGAGTTTAGTTTTCATTATTATTCGTTTTACGCTACTAAATTCTATTTATCTTACCGCATTGATAAGAGCTAAAAAGCTGATTTTGTAAAATACGTGGGAAGCGGTAGGACCTACGAGAATTGAGGGATGTACAGGTGGTATTCAATCGATTCTGCAGTGCAGTTGGTAACCCATGTAAGGAAGGTCGTATCGTTCGGATCTAGAAGATAAAAATAGGTGAATATACGCAGGTGACCTGGTGCTAGCGGGGCCATGTCTCATTTAGGTCCTGCTTAACACGTACTATTTTATTTTAGCGTCGCTCTTTATTCCTATTGAGTGGAGTAGTCTTAATAGCCCACTTTATTTCATAGATTTACCAATACAATACTCATCTTAACACTCATCTATGTCCATACGAGTTGCTGTCCGTCACTACACAAAATATACTTACGACCGGCACATTGAACTGAGTCCCCAGGTAATCAGGTTAAGGCCTGCGCCTCATTCGCGGACACAGATCAAAGGCTACTCGTTACACATCCAACCTGAAAATCATTTCATCAACTGGCAGCAAGATCCTTTCGGAAATTATATGGCCAGAATCGTATTTCCCGAAAAAGTAGGTCATTTTGAAGTGGATGTGGAAGTGATCGCTGATATGGTGGTGATCAACCCCTTTGATTTTTTTATCGAAGACTATGCCCACAGGTTCCCCTTCACTTACGAAGAGCATCTAAAAAGGCAGCTTCAGCCTTACCTGGAGATCTCCGAGCAGGACGAAAAACTCCTTGATCTGGTCAAGCAAGCCAAAGCCCTGGTCACTGACGAAATCACGACCATCGATCTGCTGGTAGCCATTAATCAATTAATTTACAATAGATTGAAGTACAATATCCGGATGGAACCCGGTATTCAGGATTGCGAGCAGACGCTGGAATTAGGCTCCGGCTCCTGCCGGGATTTTGCCTGGCTGCTCGTACAGGTATTGAGACACATGGGGTTAGCGGCACGATTTGCCTCCGGATACCTGATCCAATTAAAGGCAGATGAAAAATCGTTGGACGGGCCCAGCGGAACAGAGGAAGATTTTACCGACTTACATGCCTGGACAGAAGTATATATTCCTGGGGCAGGATGGATCGGCTTAGATGCGACATCCGGTCTTTTTGCCGGAGAGGGGCACATCCCACTGGCCTGTACTCCTGATCCGCAAAGCGCAGCTCCTATTTCCGGTTTTGCAGAACCTGCCGAAACTGCCTTTGAATTCGAGAACAAAGTGACGCGTATCGTAGAAAAACCACGCGTGACGAAACCTTACAGTGACGAGCAATGGGAGCAGATCGTAGCGGTGGGAGACAAAGTTGATGCCGACCTTGAGGCTAACGATGTGCGTTTGACCATGGGCGGTGAGCCCACTTTTGTGGCGATCGATAACACAGATGCCCCGGAATGGAACTCGGCGGCGGATGGAGAGCATAAAAGAGCGCTGGCCAATGCCATGTTTCACCGGATTAAGGACCAATTTGGCCACGGGGCATTGATGCAGTATGGCCAGGGAAAATGGTACCCGGGAGAGCCCCTGCCACGATGGAAGCTGGCTTGCTACTGGCGGTTGGATGGCAAACCCATCTGGAACAGCCCTGAATGGCTGGCTGATATCTCCAAAGACTATGGGATTGACCATAAAACCGCGTATAAATTCTCCGCAGCACTGGCAGAGGAACTGAATATTGATCCCTCGCTTAATCTGCCTACTTATGAAGACCCCTTTTATTTCATCTGGGAGGAGAGCAAAGTGCCCGTGAATGTAGATCCAATAAAGATGGACCTAAAGTCATCGCTGGAAAGACAAAAACTGGCTGAATTGCTCAACGACGGGCTGGACAATCCGGCGGCGTATTCTTTACCCATTCGCTGGGATGATGAAAATGA
>JBCCIX010000117.1:0-10680 GCA_039028075.1 Bacteroidota bacterium
GGTTTTCCGTACCATATCGCCATGGCTTTTACAGGGGAAGAAGTACTATTAAATAGAATAGAGGCTAATGTGGCTTTAAACAATCTGGAGGAAGCCCTATCCGATTTACAAGTGTTGACGGATAATCGCTACAGAGGTGCTTCCGCGGAAATAACTATGGATTTACTTCGCGAATTTTTTGGAGCCGAGAATGATCCTACGTTTACAGATCAACTTATACTACTGAATTATCTTTTGTTTGAAAGAAGAAAAGAATTTATTGGACAAGGATTACGCTGGTTTGATATTAAACGCTACGGTATTGCGGTTGTGCACGATCTGGAAGATCAAATTTCAACTATTCGCTTGGATAATGACGATCGAAGACGAGTGTTGCAAATACCGCAATCCGCTATTGATGTTGGTGGTTTGGAGCCAAATCCAAGATAATGTTTTACACGATGAAAATAGTTAGAATAACTTTCCTCTTTGTTTTTGTGGCAACAGTTTTCAATAGCTGCTACCCCGATGAAAGCCTTGATGTACCCGTTAATGATGATGAGATAGAATTAATCACAGAGCTGGATCAATATATCCAACGTAATTTTACGGACCGGTATGGTATGTCTATCCGGTATAAGTTCATTGATAATTATGTACAACCTGGTACGCGGGCGGTTCCACCAAGGTTAGAGACCGTAAGGCCGATGCTTGATTTCATTGAAGGTTTTTGGATCGATCCATATTTAGAAGTGGATAACGGACGTGTTTTTTTTGAAGATCACGTACCATCCGAAATTATTCTGCTAGGTGGATTTATTTTTAATGATGACGGTACAGTTACGCTAGGTACGGCCGATGCCGGAGCAAGAATAACGTTCACGAATGTTAATGCCATTGATCCTGATAGTATTGAATGGCGAACGTTACAGTTGCAAACGGTCTATCACGAATTTGCCCATACCGTTCATCAACAATACAAACTACCAGCTGCCTATGAAACAATTTCACCGACAGGTTATACAAGTGCCGGGTCCTGGTTCAATCTTACCGACGAGGAGGCGCTATTGCGTGGATTTGTATCTCCATATTCCACGAGTTCTCCAAATGAAGATTTTGCTGAAACAGTAGCTTTCTATCTCTTTGATCCTAATTTCTTCGAGAATTTCACCCAAGATGAAGAAAATTGCGAGACGGCAGAGTGTGAGGCTTTTAATGAAGGAAGAGATAGAATACGTCAAAAAGTATCAGCCATTCTTAACCATTATGAGAATGTTACCAATGTAAGCTTAGAAGATTTGAGAGCCGCCGTTCAGGCTAAATTACAGTGAGATGGAGGTTAGAAATATTCTTTTATGCGGTATTTGTGCCTTTCTTTTCCTTTTAAGTGCCTGTGAAGACGAGGACAATGATCTGCCGTCGGTTGAGGATAGAATAGAAAGTGCCATCAACGAATTACGAGATGAGCTGACTCAGCCGGCCAATGGTTGGAGGCTTGACTATCAACCTTCTCCGAACACAGGGCTATTTTATATCCTTTTGGATTTTGATGATAACGGTCAAGTAACCATTAAATCTGATGTGCCTGATAATGCCGGGGAGTTCTTTGAACAGACCGTTTCTTACAGAATTGATAATGGATTGTCATTGGAGTTAATCCTTGAAACATACGGCGTTTTCCACTTTCTTTTTGAGAAAGATCAATCTAGTTTTGGCGGAGAATTCGAGTTTTTATTTGATGATAAGCAGGGTAGCGACCTTTTATTTCGAAGTAAGTCAGACGTAGGGTCCAGTACCCGTTTGGTCTTTTCACCTGCTGAGCCGAATGCCGAGTCTTTACTCTCCGGAGAATTAGCCACAAACATTAGTAAATATAATGACTTCACCACCTTAGTTGTTGGGGGCTATCCTCCTACACAACAGCTAATTTTAGAAAATGCAAACGTGTCAATTTTCTGGACTATAGACGTTGAAAGTCGGATCATTGAATTTGATGCAGCCGGAGTGGGCAGTACAGTTCAGGAATTTCTAGAAAATACCGTAGTACCTTTATCGCATAGTACCGGCTATATTTTTCTAGATGGCAGTCTAGTTTTAGTAGATCCTCTTACGGTAAATGTGAACGGCGAGCAGTTTTTGATAGAGGAGATACGCCTTGATAATTTTAGTATGGATGGCGAAGCTTTCTGCGAGTCCAATATAATGCCTACTGCCGTTTACGAAGGAAGTATCCAGGGGGTAGGGCCAGTTAAACTGTTACGAAGTTTTTTTGACCTTGGAGGTCTTGACTTCACACCGATGGATGAATCAGGTTATGGTGTCAATATCATCTTTGTCATTGATTCAGATGACAGATCACTTGCTGACCAAGGTTCTATATCGGAGGCCTTTCCTGATGCTGTTGGCTTTCTTTTTAACTATGGTTTGGTCTCCGATAGTATACCTTCGAATTCCCTTGGTGTATCGCTTGAAGATGATGATGGCAACAGAAAAATATATTTGCGAGAATTTGAAGTAGCATCCGTACTAGGAAATCGACTCGAAATCAATTTGCTGAATTCATTTTATTATTCAGACACCCCGACTGTGGCTGACGAACAAGGGTTAGCCGCAGTAACTGAGGAGATCTTTGCGGAGGGCACAGTATATATATCAGACGTGCCTAATAGCGGAGAGGGAGTCTTTCGTTTATTTAATGCATGCAATATGTATCAGCTATTTCTCGTTCGATAGTTTACTCAATTTTCAAGATTAAACGTATATTTCAGTAACTTTTACTCATTGATTAAACCTAGTGGAATATGAAAAAAATACTTGTTCCTACCGACTTATCAGCTATCTCGGCCAATGCTTTGAAACTCGCTACGGAAATTGCAGATAAATCTAAAGGTGAAATTTATCTCGTTAATTTTCTGGATCATCCTTTAGGCCGTGGTTTTAACACTATGGGTGAAGTAGACCAACAATTGGTAGATGAGGAGAATTTTTATATGATTCGATTAGTCCAAAAAACAAATGAGAGGGTGGGTGCCATGGCCGCCGAGTACAGTAATCAAAACCGGAAAATTCACTACGAGGTTTTTGATGAGAGTTTTGATAAAGGAATGGCGCTATATGTAAAAGAAAAAGGCATTGACCTCGTAGTAATGGGCACTACAGGGGAGGAATCAGCTGAAGAGTTCTTTACCGGAAATCATACCGAAAGAACTATTGAGAACATGCCGTGCCCGGTGGTTTCCATTAAAGAGAACTACGGATGGAATAATCTCAGTAATATTGTTTTGGGAGTAGATGTAAAACAAAAAGAGGATGATCGGATGGGAAGGGCAATCGGTTATCTTAATAATCTGGTGGTAAGTCTTGATGCTAAAGTAGATGTTGTACATGTGGCAGACGCTGATGATTCTGAGCTTTCTACTTACGAAAAAGAGTTGAGGGACTTTGCTGAGTTACATGGACTTATGAATTACGAAATCACCGTTACACAAAATGACGATAAGGAAAGGGGTTTGTTGGCCTTTGCCCTTTCGCAGGGGGCAGGATTTTTAGCGGTTTTGACGTATACCGAAGGCGGTTTTTTTAATATTTTCTCGCGTAGCACCTCGGTGGAAATTGGCAAAGAAGCACAACTACCTGTGCTAACAATAAACTTAAATACAATCTAATTTTATAATATTTATCCATTGAACGAACTAAAATCCTTGACCTTATTTTCTTTAGTTATGGCAATTTTTGCAGCATTAAGATGTGATATAAGGGCAGTAGAAAATTTTAGGTAGAATAAATAAAAATAGGTTGAAAATTAGTCTGGCAAAATTTACTTCGTGGACGCTTATTTCTCGTGGGCAGTCATATGAATGCCTTGGCCAAATAGTCGGTAGGTTACTGATAACTGAAAGGCTGAGTTTTTGGCATTATTTATAAGCAAGTCTGCCAATCTGGAGTCCGGAAGCTTTGAAATGGATTGCAGGTACAAAAGTTTCAACGATATACCGGCAAAGTGCACTTGCAATTGAACGTTGTACCCGTAATCTTGAGATCTCAGGTTACTTCTAGATGGTGTTTCGAGCGTATTAGAGAAAGCACCTTCCCGAGATACATTAAATCCGGCCAGAAATCCGCTGTAAAATCCCGCTCCAAGGGTTAATTGCTGATAGGGTCGATAATTTAAGGTCACCGGTATGGTAATGTAATTAATGTCATACTTCCATTGCGTGGTAGAATTTGGGTTTTGTGCAAACGTCCTTTCGTGCTGACTACCTAATGCCGTGTAATTTATTTCTGCCTGAAGCGAGATTTTTTTACCCAAATATCTATTGAAGAACAAACCAATATGGAAGGCCGCCCTGCTTTTTTCATTCATTATGCTTTCAGCCTTGATTTTACTCCAGGATGGACCGCCTTTAACTCCAACATACCACTCCTGCGCCAATAGTTGAGATCGGCCCAAAGCGAAAACAAGGAGCAAAAAGAAAATAATTCGCGAAGTACGCATTAAGAGCCTTTCAATGCTCCAAAAGTAAAGTTTTTCCTAATATGGGAATACCAATACGTTGATTTTGGCTTAAATTGTGACTTTAACGCGTTATTTAGTACTGGTACAGTTTTTATGACCGTGGAATTATGATGAAGACTGAAAGCATGAACACAATTGTAGAGTTATTTTATTTAGTCGTTATTGCTGATGGTACAGTAGATCCAAAAGAGTTGGCTTTGGGAAAAAGAATGGCTCGGTTAGAAGGGTTTGATGCCAATCGGTTTGAAGACGAAATGGTTCAGCTTATAGAAAACCCGAAAGACGTGTATGTCAATTGTATTTTAGGGCTGAAAAAACTGTCGAAGGAATCACAAATAAATTTTTTGGCTTGGATGTGTCTGATTGCCAACGCAGATGGCTTCATGCATAACGCGGAGTGGGATCTCATCTACAAGATTTATCATAAGGAACTGAAACTGGACAGACAAGCCATACTAGATCATCAATTCAAACTGAATCAGAAATTAAGGAAATTCTAGTCTTGATGTATGATATCAAAAAAATCAACGGCCGCTGTATCAAGCTGCTTCAGCCGATTTTGAAATATATCTATATGAGATTCACCTATCAATTGATATATTTCAGGAGGGTAAGCTCGGAATGCTTTTTCAATTTCAGCATTGTTCAATACACGCCTTATGTATTTTACCTCGTTAAGGAATACACTTTGATCGCGATCCCTCAAAATAGTGATATCAAGTGAGAGTGAGTTTCGTGTTAGACCTTTAATATCCATTTTACCGGTAGTGAAAGACTGAAACTTATTGTTAAAAATCCGAACCAACTTGCTTGCCCAGCCATCGTTAAACTTACAGAAGGCCATATCTCGGTCAATGGGTAGCGGTCTTACCATCTCACCGTAGAGCCCCCATTTCCATTGCTTTTCGTGCCGGTCCCAGTCGCTAAGTAAAAAATCTGTGAGTCGACATCGAATATATAACTGATAATCAATTTTTACTTTACCTTCAATTTCTAATTCGAGCATATCATCAGTGTTCAGAATCTTGTCAGGTTTACCAAACCTTATGTCATCTGCCCATTTTTTATGAAGCTCTTCAACCAAGGCGACTACCTCACCACCCAAGACCGAAATAGTTGAATCTGTTTTTTTATTATAGGGAAGGTAATAAAGAACGGGTTTAGGGTGTTGGATGCTAAGAGTTTCCAGTAATTCTGCAACTACCGGTCCGGAGTAGGGATTGAGTGCAGAGGCCTGATCACGTATAAAAGGGCGAATAATAGAAGCTTGCAAAAATGAAGGCAGAGCATTGGCGTTATCCTTATTCACGGAGCGGAATGAGTACCTTTTTTTGGAAGAACTTTTAAGCTCTACGCTTATGGTTTGCTGACCCCCGCCGATCTTAACAAAGTCTAAAGTATCTAAGCCTTTAAAAATCGGTAATTTCACTTCCGCTGCCCATAGCGCTCTGTGATGCCTACCTAGGGTAAGCTCTCCAAAGCTGCTGGTTTTATAAAAACTCGAGATATTAATTTTTATGGAATCCGTATTTTGGTCGGCTATAGATTTACCAGTTAAATATTCGATTCGCCTTTTTCGATCAAATACCTGGCGTTCCTCGTCGTTGATCAGATTCGGCAGACCAAAAAACAAGAATATCAGTGCGACAACAATCAAGATTACAACTTGAGATCCCTTAGGTTTCCAAAACATAATGCTGCTTTCTCAACTCCGGATTAATAAAAACGATCCCTATTTGAAACAAGTCCAGCGTCAAGGTGACCTGGTAGTGGCCTATTATATGTTTCCAAGCCGTGGCCATTTCAAAGCTCAAATGAATGTCGTCAAAAACAAAACAAGTTAGATCGTGGCTTTTATTGATAACAAGGTCAAAATATTTCAACGTGGCATCATAGCGATGATTAGCATCGATAAATACAAAGTCTATCCGGTCTGAACTTTCCAGATAGGCCGGTAATGTGATATCTATATTTCCTTCAACTACATTGACATTTTTACGCTGATGATTTAGGAGCTCCGCAGCTATATTGACCAAAGAGGTTGAACCTTCGAAAGTTGTAATTCTAGATTGTGGTTGTTTGGAAAGATACAATGTATTTATCCCAAGCGAAGTGCCTAATTCAACGATGTTACTGTAGCCCATGTATTCTATCAAACCTGACATGATCTGGGAATACTTACTTTGGGTGATGCCATGTGAGGCTATATCGGTTACCTTACGCCAGCTACTATTACTTTTCCTTGAACCCGATCCGTAATCTTCTATTTCAATACTATTCGTACTGGCCTTAAATTTCTCCCTGATCTTTTCTATAGCCGGATCTACGGGCCGTCTTTTGCGTTTGTCTATTACGTTTTTGTATACTTCGTAGACAAAGGGAGCCTGCAGCGAGTGAAGATTTACGGCATCAAGCCAATAATTCAAATAACTTTTTAATTGAAAAAACCTAGACAAGCTATTCGATCCTAATTCAATTTAAATGGAGCCACCATCGTAAATTCTGGAATAGCCACTTGGAATTTTTTACCATCTACGATGCGTTCCATCAAATAGCTGCCGCCCATTTTACCGATGCCTGATTTTAGGTTGCAGCCCGAAACGTATTGATGGTACTGCCCGGGCTCTAGAATAGGTTGTTGGCCTACCACACCTTCACCATCTACTTCGCGTGGTAACAATGCTGCATCATTAATAAGCCAATGCCTACGTAGAAGTTGGATGGTGTTTTCACTCTGATTTTCAATGGTTATGCGATAAGTAAAAACGTAGTGGTACTGACTAGGGCTCGAATACGAAGGCTGGTACTCCGTTTCCACACTAACTTTTATTCCTTTGGTGATTTCAGTGACCACTAATTGATAATTTTATCTTTTAAACTAATGGAAATATAAGTTGTTCATTTCTATTACTAAAAATAATTTAACGAAAATATGAATGTTAAAATTTCAGAGAGCTGGAAAAAGCGACTAAAAAGTGAGTTTGAAAAACCATACTTTAATGAATTAGTCCAATTTGTGAAAAGCGAATATCAAAACCATCAGATTTTCCCGCCTGGAAAAAAAATTTTTAGTGCCTTTGATCATTGCGCTTTTGAAGACTTACGAGTGGTCATTATAGGTCAGGATCCTTACCACGGGCCGGGTCAAGCTAACGGTCTTTGTTTTTCAGTAAGCGATGGCATCTCAAAACCGCCTTCACTTTTGAATATCTTCAAAGAGCTTAAGGCCGATCTGGGTACTCCTGTACCGGAATCAGGCAATCTAGAGCGCTGGGCTAATCAAGGTGTCCTACTTTTAAATGCTACTTTGACGGTGAGGGCGCACACGGCCGGTTCGCACCAGAAAAAGGGCTGGGAGCAATTTACCGATAGCGTGATACAATTAGTTTCTGAGCATAAGGAACATGTGGTATTTATTTTGTGGGGTGCTTATGCTCAACGTAAAGGAGAAATTATTGATAGATCTAAGCATCATGTGATCAAATCGGCTCACCCCTCACCCTTTGCGGCTGACCGAGGTTTTTTCGGTAGCAAGCCTTTTAGTAAAACAAATACCTACCTTGAAGAAAAAGGCCACCCACCAATTGAATGGTGATGTTTATTCAATAAGATTAAAAAATCGCCTCCAGCGTATTTTACGAAAGAAGCTTTCATCAGCATCCAGCGATAACCAAATAAAGAAGCCCTTACCTACCACATGATCGGCCGGAACAAATCCCCAATATCTTGAATCAAGTGAATTATGTCTATTGTCACCCATCATGAAATAGTAATCTTGATTGAATGTATATTGATTTACTTCTTTACCATCAATCAATAGCCGGTCATCTTGTATTACCGCATTTTCATTATGTTCGTATAGTGTAATTATTTTTCCGTAAGTCGCTAAAGTCTCTTTATTAATTGTAACGGTAGCGCCCTCTTTTGGAATGGTCAAGGGCCCATACCAATCTCCATTCCAAGGGAAAAGTTCTTTATCGTTAGGAAAAATATTGCCTTCCCATTCTCCTTTTTTATAGGTTTTGTAAGGTCTAATGTCAAGCACGAAAGGCAAACCTTCGAGTTTGGCTTTTTCTTCTGCGGTAAGGTAAAATAATTGAAATGCACCACGGTCTGTAATGTCTGGGTAACCCGCTCCTTTATCAATTCCTAAGTTATCCAATACCCTTTCGCTCAATTGCGTCTTTGAATGAACAACGTATGAAAATTGCATTTTATCCGGGTTTTCTCCCAGCTCTCCGTTAATATATATCTGCTGGTTTCTAACCTCAATCACATCTCCAGGAGCGGCCACACACCTTTTAATATAGTTAGTTTTTAAATCAACCGGGTAATCTATCCATTTATTTTCGTCAAATTCCTCAAAGTTGTTTTCTTCTATGCCGGGTACATTAAATACCACTACATCATTTCGCTTGACAGAGGTAAAGCCAGGAAGGCGATATTGCGGCAGCTGGATCCAATCCAGGTAGGAAGGAATATTTGTTAGCCAGATTTTTTGGTGAGTTAAAGGTACCTGTAAAGGCGTTTTAGGCGTGCGGGTTCCGTAATGAAATTTGCTCACAAATAAAAAGTCTCCAACCAGCAATGATTTTTCCATGGAAGGAGTTGGTATGGTAAAGGCTTCCATAATCAACCATCTTATCAACGTGGCCGCAACAACAGCAAATAAAATGGCGTCACCCCATTCTTTTAACTTTGACTTTGGAGGTTTGTCCTCTTTCTTCTTTTTTACCCAGAATTTCCAGTTCATTTTTTATTTATTGTTATCCGAAGAGTGTCTGCCATAGTTACTTTATTACAAAAGCTAAATTAACTTTTTAGAAAATCTTCCATTCCGTGAACGCCCTTCTTATCCACAATCCACTCTGCAACTTTTAGCGCTCCCGAACCAAAACCCTCTCTTGAATGTGCAGTATGCTTGATTTCAATACTGTCAACTGCTGATTGATAATTAACGATATGAGTACCGGGTACTTTTCCTTCCCGTTTAGAAAGTATTGGAAGTTGATCAGCTTTCCCTTCGCCCAATGTCCAACTTTTAACCGCCTGATTTTCCTCTATAATTCCCTCGGCTAGGGTAATTGCGGTACCGCTGGGCTCATCTTTTTTTTCGGTATGATGGATTTCTTCCATGTTCACCTCATACTGACGGTGGTTATTCATTAAGTGCGCCAGCTTACGGTTGAGCTCAAAGAAAAGATTAACCCCAATACTGAAGTTAGAAGCGTAAAAGAAAGCTCCTCCTTTTTCTAGACATATTTTATCGAGTTTTTCTTTTTTCTTTAACCACCCGGTTGTACCCGAAACCACAGGTATACCGCTGTGGAGGCAATAGTAGATATTCTCGAAAGCGGCATTCGGTTGGCTGAATTCGATCGCCACATCTACCTCAGCTTTGGTGTAATTACTGAGGTGGGTTTTATTTGCTTCGTCTATTTTTCCAACTATCGTGTGCCCGGCCTTTAGGGCGAGAGATTCGATGGTTTTACCCATTTTACCATATCCTAATAACAAAATCCGCATCGCTAAAAACTGAACTTTAAGGCAATTCCTGCTCTGTAATTTTCAAACTGATTTTGTTCAAAGGCTGGCTCTAACTTTACCCGTAAATCGGGGTTCAATTTAAATTCTTTTAGATGAGCTGCTATATGTGCCTCAGCTATCTGCAGTAAGTAGAAAACACCGGTCATAATCATGTAAAAGTCTCGTTCGCGCCGTGTGTCATCAATCAACGACCTGAGTTGTTCTTCGCTAAGACCTTCAGGCGAATTGGTTAGATTGTTCTCCAGTAGATTAAATAAGTCAGCACGAAAACCATTGTATTCATTGGACCAAAAATTTACCGTTAAACCCAACGCCACGAAACCGCCATAAACCAAGGGTAGTTTCCAATAATCCCGATTATAGATTTGACCAAGGCCCGGTAGGATAGCCGCCCTTAGGGATGCTTGCCTCGGTATAAATCGATCCGCATAAGTTTCTATTTCTTTAATATTGGCAATCGTGTCTGTCCTACTAATTATTCTTTGGTTATTAGGTGTATTTAAAGAATCGACGTTAACTGCGGGTGGAGTAACTTGTGCCAATAAAGCATTATTACTAATAAAAATAATAAATAACAGCAGGAGTCTCATTTAATTTCTAAAATATCCAGGATACGATTTAGATCATCAATGGATAAA
>JBCCIX010000118.1:0-10605 GCA_039028075.1 Bacteroidota bacterium
AGTTGAGCTACATTTTGGGGGTTTTAGTGGCATTAACCGTACTTTATTCTTGCAGCCAGCCGGAAAAAGAGACCTACGTGCAGCGTTATGAGTTGGTCCTTGACTCTTTGATATTACCCTTAGATAATTTTTCGGGTAAGGGCAGGCTGGAGATCTATGGAGATACGATCCTCTATCTTGATGAGTTATATGCCCAGGCTACACTCTATACCCTTGCGGGAGACTCCGCAGGCAGGAAGCTAAACAAAGGCAGGAACTACGCTGAAATTCCCGTGATCGAGAACTATCTACACCTTCCAGATGGAAGCCATTTACTCATGGAAGGCTGGAATTTTTACCATTACAGTAAAGCCTGGGAATATCGAGGCAAGTTCAGGATCAACTGGTCCGGTAGGGTAGGTTACAACGATCTGATGTTAGAGCCGGAAAAGTATGTAGATGTGCCCGATATGTATGAGTTATCTTACATCCACTCGCAAATAAGTATGCTGACCGATAGCACTATCTTCTTCAATATAGATACGGAACATATGCGTTTCAATGCTTTCACTACGGAGGGCTACTACAAGGAGGCTAGAACCTTTGCCGAGCTAAGTTTGAGAACGGGAAGAGTCAAGCGTGTTTTTGGCAAGAAGTCTCCTGCCTATCGGCAATATGCCTTTGTCCCCCACCTGATTGGTCAATACTTCGCTTCAGGAGGGCCTCACTTTTACGTAGGATACGAAGTGGATCCCAAAATTTACCAATATGACAGGGACTTTAATCCCATAACCGAATTCGGCGTAGCAGGCATTGGCATGAATACCAACTACGTGGAATCCAATACGGTAGAGACCGCCGACGATACGAAAGCTTTCCACGCCAGCCGGACCACAGAAGGTTACTACACCCACCTATGGTATTCCCCGGAGCGGGAGCTGCTTTTCAGGACGTACACCACAGGAGGCAAGTACAACAGAATGAAGCAAAACCCTAAGCGGCTACAAATCTACGAAGATAGGAAGCTAGTAGCCGACGTGGATGTGCCAGACAGGTTTAGGGTACTTGCTTACAGGGCACCTTACTATTATGCGGAAGGCATTCTGGATGAGGGCAACAGCCGCTTGGGGATCTATCGATTCCAAGTGAACACGCTAGCTCAGTCAGGATCGGAATGATGGAGGTAAACTAAATTTGCATACTCTTCTTTTCGCGATTATCAGCGGTTAGCCCACGAAAAAGAGTTAGAAGTTTATTATTTCGAAATACGCACAAATCCACAAGCGCAGGAAATGTAAATTTAAAACGTAGTTGCCTGGTACGGTTATTGATGTCAAATAAATTAAAATTTTCGGAATAGAACCTCGAAGTGGCATTGGTCAGGATAGACCTCCACACTGCAAATATGAACAGCTTTAGGAAAACATAGCGGAAGAGTATCTGATTTCTGGCAACAGTTTATCGCTTTCTAATCTTCGCGGATAAGGCCCGGTCTTGTACTCCATGTACTAAAAAGTAAACCCATGAAAAAATCGAACTACATCTTATTATTCACCTTATTTTTGACCTTTAACTTGATACAAGCTCAAGATGAAGAAAGGGAGTCTAAATTTAGCTTGATTGGATATGGTGGGTTTGGCTACGGAACAATGGATAATGATACCGAACCAAACTATAATCTAAACGTCGGCAGCGCCGAACTTTTATTGACTTATAATCTAAATAAACGCTTTGGAATCGCCACCGGAATTGGCATGAATGAATTGACTGGTAACGGATTCAATTCAATCGGAAATTTTTATCAGGAAAGAACACTATTGAAAATACCATTATTGCTTTCACTGGGCCCGAGTATATCAGAAAAATTCGATTCATTCGTGAATTTGGGCTTTTATGGACAAAACATAATTAAAGACGAATATCGATTTCTGGATAACACTCAAGAAGATATTTACGAAGGATGGAATTTTGGAGCGCAACTTGGTGTCGGCATTTTGTTTAAACTAGCGGATAGTTACTATTCTGGAATTAATTTTCAGTGGCAATCTGATCTGAGCAAATTTGAAAGTAGCAATACTGCCGGAATAAACGATGAGCAAAGAATGAATAACCTAAATTCAGTCGGAATCCTTTTCATGATAAAGCTTTAAAATTCTGTGCATTTCGCAAAAAAGGCTGCTTTTGTAGTTTATTTTCTCTCCTACCTCGCGACATGCCCAGAAAATATGCGTAGGCTTTAGTTAAATAGAGATCCATTTTTGGGTATTTCGAGCGATGTCATTTTAAATGGGCCACAATCTGAGTAAAAAAGATGAACCTACTTACAAATGCCCTTATGAACCAGATATGGACCGTATTAATCGCGATGTCCTTTTGCTGAAATTTCTCCGGTCACTGGCTAAATATGGATGGAAGCTGTCCAATCTGGTGGCACTTATTCGTTTGAACCTATTCGTAAAATTGGCCTGCAAAAGTGGCTTGACAACCCTTTTACCTTCCTCAAAACAAGCACCAGCATTCCATACAGAGGGAGTGTCCCCTTTTTTATGATCAATAATGCCTACACTTTGAGCATTTGAAATGCACCCTTTAAGCTTACAGTACACGACAAAACTTTTAGACTGATTCAGGGTAGTTTGAAAAAGGGTATTGACTAGGTAATTTTGGTTTTGTTGAATCAAAAGTACCTAAACCCTACCTTTCCACGAACGTAATAACTTCATTAAGCAATAAACTAAAAGCCGAAACAGGAACAGGTTTTAGGTATGTCCGGTAGGATAAAAGAGTACTCAGCTTATTGAAAGTTAAAACTTTTTTTCAGCACTTTACCTTCTCTTATAAACTTATTGCCAGAATGTTGATCCATTTTTTACCCCCTACTCCTTTAGTGATCAATATTGACCTCACCCTTTGGAAGTATAGCCATACAGATATCCATATTTTTATGCTTGGTGCCGACTATCTAGGTACCAGTATGCCTATCTTATGGAAGATGCTACCTAAAAAAGGGAACAGTACTACGGCAAAACGCACCAAACTATTGCGCTTATTCACAGAACTTTTCGGCACAGAGCGTATTAAGTACGTACTGGCCGGCCAGGAGTGGTTTGCTTTTTGGTGGAGGAACGCATCCCTTTCTATATTAGAATCAAAAACAATACACTGGTCGAGCATGCCAATGGAAAAATAAAGAAAGCCTATTGCTTCTTTGCTGGTCAAAAGGAAAGTATCCCAACGAACTTCAAAATTGGAAAAGATAGGCTCAACCTGCCCGGAAAGTACCTGGGAAAAGGAGAATACGTTATTGTGGCCAATAATGCAACGGTTAAGTATGCGCCGACGATTTACAGGGAAAGGTGGCAAAGAGAAATGTTCTACTTGCCTGAAAACCAAGGGCTTTCGACTTGAATAAAGGCACATGAATGACCCTGAGAAAGTCAAAAAAATTTAGCGCACTGCTTGCGCTCGCTTTTCTATGGTGGCATCGAATAGGTGAAGAAAAAAATAGAGAGCAACCTATTCGAATCAAAAAGCATGGAAAAAGGAACAATGACATATTTCGATATGGGTTGGACTATCTAAGAAAGCTTATCTCTCCGCTCAATAACTGATTTAAGTTACTCATTAGTCTGTTTAAATAAAACTTATCGACAATAACACTTAACATACTTAATATTTAGTATTTTACCAGTATAAATTATATAATTAAATGTATTATCCAATTAAAACAATTAGACGATGAAAAAAATTACTATCCCAATTATGCTTGTGTTTATAGCAAGCGGTTTGCTTATCCATTCTTCTGCTCAAAGTGGTGGTGACGAAGAAGGAAAGTTCCGCGTCAAAAGTGCCAATTGTTGGAAAATAAAAGGTGGGCTTATTGGCCCAATACCAACTATTGAAGTAGAGGTAATTGCTAATGCTCGCGTGAAGTGTCGTAGAGGTTCATCTTCCTGCACAGAAACTTTATGTAAATAATCAGTATTGGCTAACATGGGTGGGATTGAGTGATAAATCAAATTTCTCACCTCTTTTTTTACATTTGGGGTTTTTAAAAAAATGCTCAGAAACTATGTTATCGCTACATTTATTTTGCTTTCGTTTTCTTGTAATCGAAAGTCTCAAACAACTGATGCCAGATCACTCTCTACGATTGATTTTACTTCTTTAGATCCATCTTTAAAAGATAATATTGTCAATAGAATTAACGTACATCCAATCAAGGATATTAACAATTTAATTACCGGGTATCCGAATAAAATCTTACAATCAGACAATTCGTTTGTTTTGGCCGATTTAGAAGCTAAAAAAGAAATCTACCTCTTAAATGAATCATTTATAGTAAAAGGTAAAATAGCCAAAAGTGGAAATGGTCCTGAGGAATACTCAGACATTTATGACTTAGATTATGATCCTACCTATCAAAACCTCGTTATTATGTCTCACTCAAAAATGGTGGAATATAGTTTATCGGGAGATTTTAAACGAGCAATAACTTTTAATTTTATCCCTGATCATTTAATTCTCTTTGATGGCAAAAAGATAATATGGAATGTTAACACTGCCCTGGAAAATCAAATATTTAGATTTTACGAGCTAAATCATAACTACGAAGTAATTCATCGGCAGATACCTTTTATGCCTTTCGAACAAACGTTTAACAATGTACCAAATAAAGTAACCGGGAAAACTAAGGAATTGGCCTATTTTACTTCGTGGGCCAATGATACCCTTTACATTCTGAATAAAGGTGCTGACCAATTACACAAGTCGATACTTAATTTCGGGGAAAAATCTTACCGTGACGTTGATCTGCAAAAGTTCGTTTCTAGCGAGGAGGCTAATCTATACCTTGAAAAGAGTAACGTTCTACAATGGGATTTGATCACACTAACGGAAGGCTACATATTCGTTGGAGTATCCCAGAGTGGAAAAGGTCAACTGATAATTCATAAAAAGTCTACAAAACAAACGTACCTATCAAAACAAAACCTGGATTTAGTGGATTATGTTTTATTGACCGCAATCAATTCTTCAAATGTCGTGGTTGGAAATAAAATCTATTTTATCGTAGAAAGTGAAATGATTAATGAGCTCAAGCAATTTAGTTTGGAGTCCGAATCTAACAATGTCATTGCAGAATCCTTTCGCAGAATGGAAGTATCTAGCGCGAATGCATCTTTATTTAGTATCGTTGAATTGGAATTAAAGAATGGTATATAGAGTAGCTGTCCTATCAATATTACTGGTGACGTGTAATGAGATTACAAACAAAAAGGTGGCCTCATCCGAATTAACCAAGGATGCCTATGAACGATTACTTAGTTCAGAAATACTTAGCATTAGTAACGCCACACGCCGTGCGATTTTTATATCAAATAGTCATTGTTCAAAATGCATTAAGAAAGCAATAGAATTTGATCAAAGCAGCAAAAACGATATTCTCTATATTTTAGATTTTAAATCAAAGCTTCAGGCGAAAAGTTATTTCTCCGATGGAAAGTTTCCTGATAATTTCCATTTATCTGAAGAATTTGCGAAAATTTTAAACCAAAACCACGCAAGATTCCCCTTGATATTTGAAAATATAACCGAGTCTGGTTGTGATATAACAGTGGTAGATGACAATTTCAATGAGTAGAAGTCTACATAATGCTCTACTCCAAGGTATACTATTTTTTATGTGTGGTTCGCTTAATCTGAGCTTAGCTCAAAGTAATACGTTGAGTGGGATGATAAAAAATAAAGATATGCAACCCATACCTTATGCTCATATATATGCCAAAGAGCAACTCAAAGGTTGTATTACGAATCTAAACGGTGAATTTACCCTAACCATAAAAAAGGATGAAGTTGATACACTTGTAATAAGCCACGTTGGATACGTGCCATTAGTAATTAGCTTGGAAAAAGCAAGGGAAATAAACTTAAACGAATTAATACTAGACTACGAGGTAAAAAGGCTCAATGAAATTTATACCTATCCCTTGAGTGCCTTAGAAACATTTGAGGAAATACAAATTAATGTATCCCGTAAAATACAGGAATTTGATTTCTTTAAGTTCAATGAAATATATCATGTCTTATTGGATAACACATTAGCTTACGAAAGCGTAGAGCGCAAAGTCATTTCCCAGTTCAATGAATCCGGTGAGATACGAATTGATAGCACTTTTAACGAAAAAAATACTATTACTAACAAAGATGCTTTTCAGGAAATTAAAAACGGCTCTGTTGCTTTAGCAGGTGATTTTAAAGATTATTTTCGTTCACTGATCTTCATAAGGGTGTATTTTGAACCCTTAATGGAATCTCGAAGATTTGAATTTACTTTAGCTAATTCAGGTGGTTCCAATAGTAAAAGTGATACACTTTTTATGTCTTATAGCGGTATTCAATTCGGCTTTATAGCTTTTGATTCTGAACAACTTTTACCTAACACAATAGAAATAAAAATGCATAGGCTCAAACAATTTCAACGGATAAAAACTCCATTGAAATTAATGTTTAGATTGGCTGCGAAAAGAAAATTGGTCGGATTTAGAAAGTTTACAATTCTTCAAACCTATCACCATGATAAAGATGTATTTATACCGATGAACTTCAATGTTCAAGTTGAATTGGAAACAAAGAAGAAAAAAAAGATGAACGTACTAAAGTACTATACGAGCATATCAACAACTTCATTAATCACTAACGACGAAAAATCAGTTGATCTTCAGCTTGAGAAAATAAACTACTCAAATTGAATCAAGCTTATCCTTTTAAAGAACAATTTCCAGCTCTTCTATAGAAGTACTTCATCGGAGGATAGAAAATAACACAATTTATGCTTTTAAACTGTTTGCTATTGAATGATATCCTCAACATCCATGATATGACTTTGCAACGCCTTAATTGTATCTTGATGGTCACTTTCCACGGTATAAGACAAAAGTTCAAATCACATTTTCGTACGGATGACGGATATTTTTTAAGTCATGCTGATCCAGAAAATCGGGTGAAGCATATTGTAAAGCTAACAGCAGGAAAAAGTTTAATAGTTTAAATTGTCTTTCTATTTTCCATGCTCATGATCTGCTTTCTCGCATAAGACAATTTGAATGTGGTTTCTACAGTTTCGATAACTACATTCTTATTTTAAATCTACAGAAACAAAAAAATTCACACTTAGGTAATACTCGTTTTCTCCAAAAAGTTGATAATTGATGCATGAATAACATCAAAGTAGCCATTGCCCAATACGCCTCCGCGCATTTAGACCTCTCCAAAAGCATGAAACGCCTCGAAGAGATTGTGGATGAGGCCAAGTCCAAATCAGTGAAGCTTTTGGTGTTTGGAGAAACCTGGCTGTCCGGTTATCCAGCCTGGTTGGATAACTGCCCGGATGTGGCCAATTGGGACGCTGAGCCTACCAAAGAGGCTTACCTTAAGCTACGAAAGAGCAGTATAGAGGTGGGCGGCGCTGAAACCGATAAAATCGCCCAGCTGGCTAAAGCAGCAAACATGACTATCGTTATCGGCGCGAATGAAATTGTAAAAAGGGGAAAGGCCAGTGGCACCGTGTTTAATGCCTTACTTACGTTTAATGACAAAGGCCAACTCTCAAACCATCACCGAAAGCTGGTGCCTACCTACACCGAAAAGTTGATCTACGGGCATGGGGATGGTCACGGATTACAAGCGGTGAATACGTCCGCAGGTAGGGTTGGTGCCCTGGTTTGCTGGGAGCATTGGATGCCGCTGACCCGACAGGCCTTGCATGATACCGATGAAGACATCCATGTGGCAGTATGGCCCACGGTGCACGAGCGCCATCAGATAGCCAGTAGACAGTACGCTTTTGAAGGAAGATGCTTCGTACTGGCGGCGGGTCAGCTTTTAAGCATAAAAGATTACCCAGAGCATTTGACTCAGCCAAAGAACACTTTCCCCGACGAGCGGGTGCTGCGTGGAGGCAGTTGTATTATCAATCCCAGGGGTGAATTTATGGTGGAACCCGTTTTTGAAACAGAAGGTTTAATTTTAGCCGAGTTGGATCTCGATGAGCGTGCCAAAGAACAGATGACCCTGGATACAAGTGGTCACTACCAGCGACATGATGTATTTGATCTAAAAATTGACAAGAAACGACAAGTATGACTGTACAATCCTTACAAGAGCGGTTCTTTAAGCCGGTAGATAATAGCCCGCTTATTCTATTTAGGATGATTTTCGGTTTTCTGCTTTTCGCCGAAGCTTGGGGTGCTATTGCGACCGGTTGGGTAAAGAAAGCCTTTATTACTCCGGATCATACCTTCCCCTTCATCGACTTTTCGTGGCTTCAGCCACTTCCAGGCTACGGTATGTACGCCTATTATATTATTATGGGCTTAGCTGGTTTGATGGTCATGCTCGGCTATTACTATCGCTGGGGTATCGGCATTTATGCTTTCATGTGGGCCGGAGTTTACCTGATGCAGAAAACCAATTATAACAACCATTATTATCTGCTGATGCTACTGAATTTTATGATGTGGATGGTTCCTGCACATCAGTATGGCTCCTTAGACGCTAAACGGAACCCTGACCTTAAAAGCCTGACTTGTCCACAGTGGTGCCTTTGGTTCTTTTCAGGAACCATGGCTATCGTCTACTTCTATGCCTCGGTGGCCAAAATGTATCCGGAATGGCTCGAGGCCAAACCCATCAGCATTTGGTTCGAGATGAAGAAAGACTATTGGTTAATCGGCCCTATTCTTACCATTCCCTGGTTTCAATCCTTTGTGGCCTGGGGCGGTGTAATCTATGATCTCTTGATTGGCCCGGGATTGATCTGGAAAAAAACGAGAAAATACGCCTTCATCGCCTCAATCTTATTTCATCTTTTTAATTCCGCTGTTTTTCAGGTCGGTATCTTTCCCTACTTAGGTATTGCCATTGGCGTATTCTTTTTTGAACCCGAAGTTGTAAGGCGAATCTTTTTTAAGAATAAACCATCCCTCGAAAGCAAAACTATCGATCCGTACATGTATCCGATTAAAAAGTGGAAGTTCTATTTTATGGCCGCGTATTTAAGCATTCATTTTTTACTGCCTTTACGCCATTGGCTCTATCCTGGTAATGTCAACTGGACGGAAGAAGGCCATCGCCTGGCTTGGCATATGATGCTAAGGGTAAAATCAGGATATGTAAATTTCAAAGTGGAGAATAATGATACCGGTGAAGAATGGAAGGTACGCCCTCAGGAGTACTTAACCGCAAAGCAATCACGATCCATAGCCACGCGACCGGATATGCTGTGGCAATTTGTGCAAATCCTAAAAGAGGATCTTCACGCCAAAGGGCACAAGAACATCTCTATTTATGCTGATGGTAAGGTAAGTCTAAATGGAGGACCGTATGGCACTCTTTATGACCCTGAATACGATTTGGCCACGGCGAAATGGAACAGATTCATGCCTTCAGAATGGTTGGTACACCAAGAAAAAAATGATTGAAGATTTACCGAGTTGGGTGGAATTGTTATTTGGTTTCACCACCGTACTCACCCTGTGGCTCTACTGGCTTTGTAACCTTGGCTCAGGAAAACTTATAGCCTGGCTGGTACTCTTCTCAACTTCTCATTCGGTAGCTGCCTATCTGGGTTTTTACAGCAGTTTTGATGCGCTACCACCACGGTTTCTTTTAGTGCTGGTACCTTCTGTCGCAGCGATTCTCTATGGCCTACGGCCAAAAGTCCGTCAACGCATTTTAGAAAATCGTGATCTTCATCTAAGTCCTTTTGTGCATACCATCCGCATTCCCGTAGAAATTGTTTTACTCTTTTTATTCTACCACGGGTCTATTCCGAAACTAATGACTTTTGAAGGCAGAAACTTTGATATTCTGGCGGGAATTACTGCTCCCATCATGGGCGGCCTTTATCTCCGGGGCAAGGTGTCAAATGAGGTAATGCTTATATGGAATCTAATCTGTTTAGGGTTGGTGAGTTTTATTCTCACCAATGGCATTTTATCGGCTCCATTGCCTTTTCAACAATTTGGATTCGATCAGCCAAATGTAGCCGTGGCCTATTTCCCTTTTGTGCTGCTTCCGGCTATCATTGTACCTCTGGTTATTTACACACATATTACCGATATCATATTGTTAATACAGAAAATGAAAGGAGGATAGCACATGACCCCTAAAAAACTCATCTCCAAGTGGGTAGAACTCTTTAACCAAGGTGATGCCAACAGCCTGGCCGATTTATATCATGAAAAGGCTATTAACCATCAGGTAGCCTACGACCCGATCGAGGGAAAAGAGGCGATTCTTCAAATGTTCACCGACGAATTTGCCGCAGCAGAAATGACATGCCTGGTAGAAAATCTTTTTCAAGACGGAGAATGGGTGATATTAGAATGGAAAGACCCCTTGGGATTACGGGGTTGCGGCTTTTTTCATGTGGTTAACGGTAAAATCAAGTTTCAAAGAGGCTACTGGGATCGCCTTTCATTTTTAAAGCAACAGGGTCTACCGATCCCCGATTGATTATTCATTTCGTAAGGTTTCAGTAGGGTTGGTCATAGACACCCGGTACAAATTAGCGCCAATAGTTAAAAAAATAACTGCAGCCAAAAGTAATATGGCTGGCAAAGCAAT
>JBCCIX010000119.1:0-10560 GCA_039028075.1 Bacteroidota bacterium
TCGCAAGCTAAGGCTTTCACGGTAAGGATTAGATTCTATGGCTTTGATTAACAAATTTTTAACAAAGTTCGAATGGTCGCGTTTTTCGTCACCTTGCGCTATGTTTTTGAGATCAATCAGCAGGTTGAGCATTTGAATGTACCGGTCATAGACTCTTTCAGCCTCCTGAACCATTTGTTTTTTATACCGTTTTTGATCTTTATTATTTTCTCGGTGATAGGTGTCGATAGCTTCGTTAACGACACGATCGATCACCGGAGAGCTACTTTCTTTGCTCTTGAAGGAAGGGTTAGTATAGTTGAGACTAAATAATTTCAGCGCTTCTTTACCTTGCTCTCGAAGTAATGCCTTGTCCTGAACTTCCATAGAATTAAGATCAGGAAGAAAACGATCACGAATGAAAGCCTTGGATAATTCCAGGTTGGCCTCTCGACCTTGCCTGAGCGCGAAGATGTTTTGCATGGCCTTAATCCGGAGAGTTCGTCTGTTGAGCATTTCAAAAAGGAAAGAACGCTATCGTTAGGTGATGAGTGATTTGAAAAACTACTCAAATATCACTACAAAAATCAATATAATTGCTGGCTTAGGCCGGCAATTTTATCTCGCCAATAGCTTTAATACGGCTTTCAGCTATTTGAATAGCTGCTTTATGAGTAGAAATTCCTTCTTCTTCCGAAAAATTGAGGATCTGGAGGCAGGTATCGTAAATTTTTTCCACGGTAGCATAGGTTCTCTCTCTACTGTAGGCGCCTTTGTACTCCTCGTATACATTAATTAAACCTCCCGCGTTGATCAGAAAATCAGGAGCGTACGTAATATTTCGATCTACTAACATGTATCCGTGTCTTTTTTCTTCGGCCAGTTGGTTATTCGCTGCACCAGCTACAATTTGGCATTTCAACCTAGGAATAGTATCGTCATTTAATGTTGCTCCCAAAGCGCAAGGTGCATAAATATCCATCTCGAGATCATAAATATCCTCCATGCCAATTACGGAGGCTCCCGACGAGGCGGCAACTTTTTTGAGTTTGACTTCCGAAATATCAGTGATAAACACCTTGGCGCCCTCTTTAGCAAGGTGCTCTACTAAATACATGCCCACCTGGCCTACACCCTGAACACCTACTTTCTTCCCCTCAAGATCATCACTGCCAAATACTTTTTTCGCAGCTGCCTTCATTCCCAGATAGGTGCCGTAAGCAGTGACCGGCGAAGGGTCCCCACCCCCACCCATATTTTCGGGCAAACCGGTAACGAATTGGGTCTCCATAGCAATATACTGCATATCGCTTGTTTTCATATTCACGTCTTCAGCCGTCCAATATTTACCCCCAAGACTATCTATAAACTTCCCGAACCGGCGCAAAAACGCCTCCGTTTTTTGTACTGTAGCGTCACCAATAATGACGGCTTTACCGCCTCCTAAATTGAGGCCTGTGATAGCTGCCTTGTAGGTCATGCCACGTGATAACCTCAAAACGTCAGTTATGGCCTCAGCATCAGAGGCGTAGTTCCACATACGCGTACCACCTAACGCAGGACCCAGAATGGTATTATGAATGCCAATGATAGCCTTCAAGCCAGTCGCACCGTCGTTACAAAAAACGACTTGCTCATGGCCCATTTGAGAAACTTGTCCAAAAACTGAAGTATCTACCTTTTCTAATTCTTTTACATTCATTGTAGCGCAAATTAAAATAGTTGTTTTTTAGCTTGGTGGCTATCGGATGAGATCAAAATCTAGCTCTTTTTTTGCTTTAAAGTAGATTTTTTTTCAGTTTTTTTCAAAATCGAAATCGATTGCAATGAACTTAAGGCCTGGAGCAACGTTGATAAGAAATGAAACATGAATCCGAGACCTCAAACGTCGCAGTTGCCCTTATGATAGCTTAATGAAAGAACTTAGTCATCTAAACAAGTACTTAATAAAGTACAGATCCTATTTACTTCTAGGGTTAATATTTATCATCATATCCAACATTTTTCAAATCATACCTGCACCAATGGTGCGATATGCCTTAAATCTCGTCTCCGACAATATTGCGGTTTATAATTCTTTCCGTGACTTGGATATTCAAGATAATATATATGCGCTCTTTACCAGCGGTATTTTAATCTACGCAGGCCTGATTGTCTTGATGGCATTAATGCGGGGTTTGTTCCTTTTTATGGTGCGCCAAACCATTATAGTCATGTCCAGATTGGTAGAATACGATCTGAAAAATGAGATTTATGCGCATTATCAGTCTTTGCCCTTGAGCTTTTACCGGCGTAACAATACCGGTGATATTCTTAATCGTATTTCAGAAGATGTAAGTAAAGTGCGTATGTATTTGGGACCTTCCATAATGTATGGTCTCAATATGGTCACCCTCTTCGCTTTGTTGATACCGTATATGTTTTCTATAAATGTGACATTAACACTTTATGCACTCATTCCATTACCCATTTTATCGATAAGCATCTATTACGTTAACAATATTATCAATCGGAGATCCGAAGAAATTCAAAAGAGTCAGTCAGGTCTTTCCACCTTTGTGCAAGAAGCATTTTCAGGCATACGTATTTTAAAATCATTTACACGAGAAGAAGATTCAAACCATCGATTTGCGGAAAAAAGTGACGAATACAAAGCAAAATCTCTGCGACTGACTAAGGTACAGGCGTTATTTTACCCGCTGATCTTAGGGCTCATTGGGTTAAGTACCATCTTAACTATATACGCCGGCAGTGCCCAAGTTATTGAAGGGACGCTAACCTTTGGTAATGTAGCGGAGTTTATCATTTATGTCAATTTGCTCACTTGGCCAGTTACTTCTCTAGGTTGGATCAGTAGCATTACACAGAGAGCAGCAGCCTCACAGAAAAGAATCAATGAATTTCTACATACTAAAAATGATATCATCAGCCAGTCAAATCTCAAAAAGAAGCTTGAAGGCCGTATAGAATTCAACCAGGTGAGTTTCGTATACCCAGACTCTGGAATTACCGCACTAAAAGATATCTCGTTGAAAGTAAACCCCGGTGATTCCTTAGCCCTAATTGGTACTACCGGCTCTGGTAAGAGCACTATTGCTAATCTGATTACCAGAATGTACGACACCACCAGTGGAAGTATAATGATCGATAATCAGAAAATAGAAGACTACGAAGTGGTGAATCTGAGAAGCCAGATCGGTTATGTACCTCAGGATGTTTTCTTATTTAGTGATTCCATTTACAATAATATTTCGTTTGGTGCAGATGATGCCCACGAAGAGACCGTGTTGCAAGCTGCAAAAGACGCTGATGTATACCATAATATAATAGAGTTTCCAGATGGCTTTGCTACCATGTTGGGCGAACGCGGCATTACCCTTTCCGGCGGTCAGAAACAGCGGGTTTCCATAGCCAGAGCCATCTGCCGCGATCCAAAAATTCTGATTTTAGATGACGCGCTCTCAGCAGTAGACACCAAAACAGAGAACGCTATTCTTCAAAGCCTTAGTAAAATTATGGAAGGGAGAACCAGCATTATCATTTCCCATCGGGTTTCGTCAGCCAAATTGGCCGACAAGATTATTGTATTGGACGATGCCAGGATCGTTGAGGAAGGTACGCATGATGAATTAATGGATCATAACGGCACTTATAAGGAATTATATGAAAAGCAAATGGCGACGGAGGAAACGGTTGAAGACTAGTGAGCAAGTATCAAAATTTCTGAAAAAATCAATAACAACGAAACATCACTATCAAAACACTATCCCCCTGATACATTTCGTAGGACAATTCTGATTTGATCTTGTGTCCATTGGCCGTAGCAAATTTTTCCGCGGCTGACTGGATGTCATCCGGTGTAGGCATTATCAAATTATCTGATCTTATTTCCATTAGCACGTAATTACCCGCTGCTAGCTTCAATTGAACCCGGCTTTTCCCGTCTTCAGGACCCTGCAGTGTGCCGATAAATTGCTTTAGCGGAACACTGTCCTGGTCATAATTCACCACCACTAAATTTTTACCGGTTTCTATACTTCGCTCTCGGGCATTCATAAATAAATCTTCCAGTCGTTGTTCCGTGGGTCTGCCTTCAAATAGCTCTCCATAAATTATTTGTTCTTGTCTGGCTTCAATTAAAAAGATCAGATCCCCGTGGCCACCTAACTTTAAATACAGACTGAAACCACCGATCAAAATTACCGCAGCGACCGCCAAAACATATCTTTTCATTTAAAAGCCATATCTTACACCTACCGCGGCAAATAACCTGAACTTGAAAGGCTGGTCTACAAGCTCCGCCAATAAGCTGAATTCTCCAAAACCGACGATGGGATAATCTTGAAATTCATATTCCATACCGAGCACTCCTTCAGGGCCTAAATCGAAGTTCGTACGCTGCTCGAAAGCCAAAGACTCCGATTCATCAAAATAGGCATATTCCAAGGTAGAAATACGCAAATGGGCACCGATGCCCCCATACCAATCGAGCCTTCCTTCAACATTGGCTGGAAAAGAATAATGCAGTAAATACCGCCCTTGTGCCGCCAGAGTAAAGTTTACAGTGTGGTCTGAGTAATTAAACCGGTCAAAATCATTGATGCTTTTGAACTTATCCTTGTAATACGCGCCATGACGGTTTCTTGATGTTGTCCCGAGGGTAAATTCAAGCGCAACTCGGTTATGGCCGTACTGCTTGTAGGATACACCAAAGGGATCTCCTATTCGCAACCCTATCCCTTGATCATAGCGTTGCGCAGCTGCCAAATTCGATAAATACAATAAGCCAATAAGACAAATGATCGCCTTCAGGTTTAAAATCATAAAATTTTAGTGGTTTAGAAAACTACCCTGAGACCAATTCCACCTTGAAAACGCATCCATCCTGGATCGTGGACTACATCCGTATATAACTCTACCTCCATAAACGCAGAAAGCGGTAATTGAAAATAGGCATATTCAAATCCGAACACAGCAGTTGGGCCCATAGTTGTGTAGTTAACGTCAAACTCTCCGGTTTCTGATGAACTAAAACTAATGTCTAGCAAATACTCATAAGTGATGTCTACCTGACGCCACTGAAGCCCAGCCCCAAGATACCACTGAAGCCCTTTCAACAACTTTGTAGCGTCGTGCTGGTACAATGCCTTACCCTCTACGACCCATTCGTGATTCACAACATGGCTCAGGTAAGTAATGCCCTGAGCCAGCCCTAGCGTATCTGGCCTAATGCCATCGGCAAAATTATCAGTATGGTATTGGTTATATAAACCACTGGCAGCACTACCGGCATCTATGGCAATAGCGAAGTTCTTGTGCGCATAAAACTTGTAGGTTAGTGCGAAGGGATCCCCAAGCTTTACTCCTATACCCTGGTAAGGATATTGGCTATCATGAAAAATAGGACAAACTACACGAGCTTTTCCTTTAGAAATCTTTATAGGTTTATAATTCTTTTTTACAACATGCCTCTGGGCTCGGCTGCCAAATGCAACTAACATGCAGATCAGGGTTAGCACGGCAAACTTATGTAAATCAGGCATTTATGATCGTAATAATTAGCTAAGGCAAATTGCGAAGATGTAAAATCGCAAACAAAATAATTATACAATTTCTTTGTATTGCATTTTATGAAGTTGAGTGTAGTAACCTCCCTTTGAAATTAACTCATCATGACTTCCTGATTCCACGATTTCACCCTTCTCCAAAACAATGATCTTATCGGCCTGCTGAATCGTAGATAACCGGTGCGCTATTACTATTGAAGTCCTGCCCGCCATCATTTTGTCAATAGCATTCTGGATCATCTCCTCGGTTTCCGTATCCACTGAAGATGTTGCCTCATCCAAAACGATAATTCTAGGATCGTAAACCATAGCACGTACAAATGAAATAAGCTGACGTTGACCCACAGACAGCGTGGAACCCCGCTCCATCACGTTGTATTCCAACCCTCCCGGCAGTCTCTCAATAAACTTTCTTGCACCTACTAACTCGGCGGCCTTTAGTACTTGTTCTTTAGAGATGTTAGGATTGCCTAGTGTTATATTTTTATAGATGCTATCCGAGAAGAGAAAAACATCTTGTAGTACAACACCGATATTGCTACGTAAATGAGCCAGATCATATGCCGTATGCTCTTTCCCATCAATGTAGATAGCACCGCGATTGATGTCATAAAACCGGTTTAACAGGTTAATTATAGAGGATTTTCCGGCTCCAGTGGCACCCACCAATGCTATAGTTTTACCCTGCTGCACGTCGAATGAAATATTTTTCAATACATAATCAGCCTCATTGTAGGCAAACCAAACATTTTTGAACTCAACCTCGCCTTGGAGATGGGTTGGTTTATATGTACCATTATCTGGGATGTATTCATTGTTATCAATGAGTTTTAGGATCCTTGATGAGCTAACTATACCTAACTGCAACGTATTAAAACGATCCGCGATGAGTCGTATAGGTCTGAAAAACATTTGAATGTACATAATGAAAGCAATCAGCATTCCAAGCGTAATGTCCGTATCTAACTGGTGGAATACACCCCGGCCGCCATACCAAATTAACAGACCAATTCCGGCTGCGCTTATAACTTCAGCTACCGGAAAATAGACTGAATAGTATAATACAGATTTTAAATTAGCCCGTTTATGCTCCCTATTGATCTCTTCAAACTTTTTATATTCTCTTTTTTCACTACCAAATATTTGGACGATGCTCATCCCGGTGATGTGCTCCTGCACGTAGGTATTTAAATTAGAAACCGCGTTGCGAACATCGTTGAACGACACCTTGATCTTTTCCTTAAAGATATAGGTGCTCAGTAATAGCAACGGAAAAGTGGAAAGGCTTATCAACGCTAGTCGCCAGTTCTGTGAGAACATAAACCCCAAGATAAATACGAGTTGGAATAAGTCTCCTACCATTGCGGCCAAGCCTTCGCTGAAAACATCGGCCAAGGTTTCCACATCAGAAATGGTGCGGGTGACCAACCTTCCAATAGGAGTCCGATCGAAGAACTTCAATCTCAACTTGACGAGGTGGTCATAGAGTTGTGTTCGAATATCTTTAATGATGTGCTGACCTAGCCAACCGCTCAGATAAGTATGTGAATATTGGACCATAGACTGCAGAAAAAGCAAGCCCACCAATATGGCAATCATAGTGAGAAGCCCTTCGTAATTACCGGCCGCTACTTCATTATCAATGGTTAGCTGAATCAAAAATGGCCTCAGCGGGGCAAGGACCCCTAATGTTACGGTCAAGAAAATAAGTGTGTAAAACCTACCCTGATAGGGCTTTGCAAACCGCAGTAAGCGCTTTAACACTTTGAAGTCTACAATATTTCCACTGTTAACTTGCTCTTGTTCCATGCCTTAATTTGTCACCTCGCGAAGGTAAGCATGTATTTTATTTACCTTGCCCTGAGGTCGTGATGAATCAAAGAGTGGGGTCGTATACTTACTAAGTCGTTGAATTTTTGCATGCCCTAGTGCCTGACGATCTACAAAAAGTACCCAACCATCTTTACGTAACCATTCAATTGGTCTTTTAAGTTTGGAAGCTTCTGCCTGCCTGATCTTCAAATCAAAATGTAAACCCTTTCCCAATCGGCTTTTATCAGTAGCTGATACCCTTACTTGACAACCAGGTGTAGGTTGATCAGCCAGACAAAAACCCTCTTTCGTAAATCCTGACTGGTCACTTGAGCAGTCCTTTTTATCGATAGCCCTGTAAAACCCATCAGTCAATGACGATTGAACTCCTAAGTAAACGGGAAACGCACCAACAAGTGCATGAGGTACTTTCATTTTTGGACAAAAATTGACTCCGGATAACTTACTAAAGTCAGAAACAACCCATGCGCCGGGGCAGCAGCCCCCGCTTGCTTACGGTCTTTGGCAGAGATTACTTGCTCAAAGGTATCTACGCTCATCTTGTTTTGTCCCACTAATAATAGCGTGCCTACGATAGCTCTTACCATTCCGCGCAAAAAACGATTAGCTGTAATATCAAACAAAAGTAGATCATTAACCCTAGTCCACTTAGCCAACGTAGTATCACAAATAAAGTTATTGACCTCGGTCTTCACTTTGCTGAATGACTTAAAATCCTGACGGCCTAAAAGGTGCGTACTCGCCTTATTCATCAGTTCTAGGTCCATTGGTTTTCGGCAGTAGTAGCTAAACTTACTTAAAAATGGATTTTTGGCGGTATGGATACGATATTGATAGGTTCTTTGGACCGCATCAAAACGAGCATGGGTACCTTTCTTTACTTCGAAAACGGCATTGATGCTAATATCTTTGGGAAGTAAACTATTAAGCTGCGTACGAAGCTTTTCAGGTGCTGCATCTTCTAAATCGACGTGAAAAAACTGCTGCTCGCAGTGCACGCCGGTATCCGTACGCCCACTTCCCACAATTGAAATCTCACGCCGGTAAATGGTAGAAAGCGCTTCTTCCACTACTTGTTGTACAGCTATCGCATTTTCTTGTCGCTGCCAGCCGTGATAGTTAGTTCCATCATACGAGATTTCGAAAAAGTAGCGCATGAAGCAAAACTACTGCTTATGAAAATCCTTTGGTCTACCCTTATCTATGATTTTATACGAAAAAATAAGTTGGGCACCGCGAATGGTACGACGAAAGCCAAAACTTTGCCCCCATATTTCATAATCGTTCGCAATATTACGGGTAAGGTTACCGTAGATACTACAGGTAAGATCAAACCTCTTGTAGCTTGCTCCAAGCCCACATTGATAATTGATATGCCTCCTACTGGGAATAGAAGCGGCTGCATTAAGCGCATCAGCCACAGGTTGGGTCCAGTCTAGCGTGGTAGGATCGGCTTCATAATCAGTTTTTGAATTTACAATACCAAAAACCGGTGTAATTCCAGCTATCACTCTTACTTGCGCTCTTGCTTTAGGGTTCAAAATTAAATTACCGGTAATTGGAATCTCAATATTATCTACGCCTACTACGGTTCCTTTTCCAACGGGACCTAAAGGATGATCGAATAGAGCATATGCCGATAGATCAAAATACGAAACTCTATATTGCAGCGCTAAGCCCAATTTCAAATTTGGTTTTACCTTATAGTGAAAAGAAACATGGATTGCTCCCAACCTGCCTGAAATATATCGATTATCCTCAAGTACAAAGACAGAATCTAGGTCTAGCCCGCTACTTCCAGAACTTTGCTCGGAATATAACCCAAAACCAATAGATAACTCCTGAGCAATACCTGAATTGCTTAGGAGAAACAGAAAAGAAATAGCTAATACTTGTCTCAAAGTCGTTTCAATCCTAAATTACGATCTTCCTATTTGATAGTTTTCCTACCCGTCTCACCCTATCGGACAAAAGAAGCGTATCTTGAGCTTCTCCAAAATAGCTTTCATTATGTCGAATGCTATCCTCCACGCCAATACCTTTTTGTTTTTCAATATCCAAGAGTCACAGCTTTTCATAAATGATGGCGGCTCCTTGTCCAACTCCCACACACATCGTCGCTAAGCCATATTTGACATTACTCCTCCTCTGCATTTCGTGGAGTAAGGTTGCTGATATTCGAGTACCACTTGCTCCCAAAGGATGACCAATCGCTATTGATCCTCCGTTGACATTCACTTTATCCGGGTCTACATTAAGGTCTCTGATACAAGCCAATGATTGCGAAGCAAAGGCCTCGTTCAACTCGATCAGATCAAGATCGTTCGCGTTCAGACCCGCCCTTTTTAATGCCTTTTGAGTTGCAGGCACAGGTCCAATTCCCATACAATCGGGAGCCACTCCCGCTGTAGCTATTGCAACCACTCTGGCCATTGGTGTTAGGTCCAGTTGTTTTAAAAGCGATTCGTTCATCATTAGCGAAGCGGCAGCACCATCGTTGATTCCTGAAGAATTTCCTGCTGTAACGGTGCCACCCTCTTTAAAAGCCGGCTTAAGGGAGGCCAATTTTTCCATCGAGGAAAGTCGTGGATGCTCATCTTTATCGAAAAGAATAGGATCCGCTTTCCTCTGAGCTACCGAAATAGGAATCAATTGAGAGCCAAAAAGATTCTCCTCATGAGCCTTCTGGTATTTCAATTGACTGTGATGCGCAAACCTATCCTGCTCTTCTCTTGATATCTTCCATTGATTTGCTACGTTCTCTGCCGTCTCGCCCATAGAAAACGGATAGTACAAATCGGCAAGCTTTGGATTAGTAAATCTCCAACCTATAGTAGTATCGTAGGTCTTAACTTTTCTGCCAAAGGCCGTCTCGGATTTGGCCGTAACAAACGGAGCTCGTGTCATACTTTCTGTACCGCCGGCAATGTAGGCTTGACCTTCGCCTAGCATCAGTGCCCGCGAGGCATCCATAATTGCCTGTAAGCCGGAGGCGCAAAGACGATTCACCGTTACTCCGCCAACCTCAACCGGCAAACCGGCCAAAAGTAAAGCCATTCTGGCTACATTACGATTATCCTCCCCGGCCTGATTAGCAGCACCTAAGACAACGTCCTCCAGTAAAGACGAGTCAACCTTTGGGTTGCGATCTAAAAGCGCCTGGATGGCCTTTGCAGCCAGA
>JBCCIX010000120.1:0-10511 GCA_039028075.1 Bacteroidota bacterium
TAAAGCCCTTAACGATGAATCTACTCTGATTAAGTTAGCACCATTTGGAACTGAAATGTCTTTTTCAATTATGAAGTTCCTTATTCCTCTTTTACACAGGTCTTGAATGTAGTGATGCCCATCATGACGTACACCTCTAATAGCGAAGAACAGTGAGCCTTTGATCGAGTTCGCCTTACGGCTGTCGGTCAGTAAATACCTTATTTCTTCGTCTGTACGTAGATTTATAACTTCCCCTTGAACAATTTGGTGCAACTCGCTAAATAACATCATTTAAAACTGAGGCGCATTTCGTACTGATTGATCTCATTTTCGAAACCTTGGGCTACAAAAAAGCTATTTAAAGCTGTAGATTCTTCAGGAACATTTAGCACAGTAACGTGCTTAAAACGTTCATTACTTATCATTTCGTTAATAAGACTACTGGCCACACCAGATCGACGGTATATGGGCGAAACCGCCAAACCGTTAATCCTTGAAAATTTTGGCTGATACATAAGGAATCCAATACATTTGGTCTGGTCATAGGCTTCAATGATCCTTTCCTGATCAAATCTTCGTTGCAAAAGTAAATCGTCTAAAAAGGAAGCTTGTTGATCAATGAAACCTTTGTAAAGCACTTTTTGCGGCCTTTTAGCATATCTCAACTCGATGTTACCTGGCTTGAGATCCAGGCAAAACGGACGATTCAGTTTATAGCATCTCAATAGTCCCGTCTCCTCAAAACCTACTTTCCGATATGCATGAATCGCTCTTTCATTTTTTTCTAAAACTTCTAACAAACACTGTTTAACACCGGCGGCTTGTAGCTTGGGCAGGAGCGCATCATACATTTTATACACCAAATTGTTCTTTCTTGCTTTTGGACGTACACCCGTACCTCCGTTATATGCGGTAAGTTGCCCTTGATATCGGGCGATGGAGGTAAAGATAAAAGCTTCCATACCTTGGGCTGAATTCCAGGCGCCTACAGAATGTGCGAAATCAATGTTTAGCTTTTTTACAAATTTGTCAACAAATTGCTTTTTGCTAAGCTTAAATGATATCTCGTAGTCAGAGAACGAGTCGAGAAAGGTAAGATACATGTCCGTTAACTCCTCACGCCTTAACGGTCGGATAGTGAATTCCTTCTTCATTTAACTAATCACTACACGTTACGGTGACGGAAAGCATTCTGTACTAGAATCGTCTTTGCACCACTTACCATAAGAAGCAAGCGTATTCTCATTTTGAAATAAACAACTTGTTAATGAGTCCGGTGGTCATGGTACTTTGTGTCGGTATAGCTGGTTATCCCACAAACGTTTCAGTTAAATTATGGTAATAAAAGCACATGAGGATATAATTTTCGAAACAATATGGGTGTTTGTTCGTATATTAGATACCTTTTACAAGATAAATGCCAAAAAAAACCTTTTCTTTTTGCTTGTTTCTGGCTTTTTCTCTCACCGTATGCAGTGGAGTGCTATTTAAAGTAAATGCTCAAGAGTCAGAGTTTTTATTTGAAGATGACTTAGCACCAACCCGTGAAAAACCTGTCGAACATTTTATTCCCGATACACCCTACACAGAGGATGAAAAAGACAAAAAGGAAGAAAAAACAGAAGTAAAGAACGAAATTTTGGATGAGGAAACTCCTGAGCAGAAAGAACCTGTGCAGGAAAATAATCTTGAGGCGAGCCCTTTGTTTATTCCAATCGAGTCTAATTCGACCCTGACCGACCAAGACAACCCCCTTTCCTTTAATTTTTTGTATTACATCATTCAGAAATTTAAATTTTCCGATGTCATAGACCAATAATTATTAGTTGGTTTTTGTTAAGTATTCTTCAAGATCTTTTAGCCGTATTCTGCCTTCGTAAAAAGCTTTTCCAAAAATGACCGCAAAAACGCCAGCATCGTTCAGTATTTTTATATCGTCTACATTTCTTACTCCGCCACTAGCCAATACGCAGATATCTTCAAAACGACTTATAATCTGTTTATAAAGATCCATAGAAGGACCGGCTAGCATTCCTTCTTTTGAAATATCAGTAGTCTTAACATACTTAAGTCCCCTGGAATAGAAGTAATCTATGTGATCTAAAATATCGAGATCGGTATTCTTTTCCCAGCCACGAACCGCAATTTTACCGTGGCGGGCATCCGCACCAAGGGTGATTTTTTCGCGACCATAAGATACGATCCATGAGGCAAACAATTCTTTTCTACTCACCGCTACACTGGCAGCGGTGATGTAACTTGCTCCGTACTCATACGCCTTACTTATATCTCCGTCCGTATGGATACCTCCGGTAAAATCCACCTTTAGGTTGGTATGCCCTGCTATAGCTTCTAAAATATGGTAGTTAACAGGTTGCCCTCGCCGAGCACCATCTAAATCCACTAGATGCACGACCTCAATCCCATGATCTTCGAAGCCTCTAGCCAGATCGATGGGACTCTGATCGTATACCTTCTCGTTGGAGAAATCCCCCTGTTTGAGGCGAATTACTTTACCATCTCGAATAGCGATAGAAGGAATAATTTGGATCATGAAAACAGAAACTTGTTGTCTAAATAAAAAAGGCTAAAATGCCCAGGTTACACTTTTGAGCGAAAGATGAAATTAGAAAAATTGGGGCAGAATAACAATCAGAAATCGGGACTAGTTCGTTGGAATTTACGAGAGTTACCAACCGAGGCCGGAGGCTAGATTCTTACTAACTTAAATCCTTCGCCATGAACGGTAATGATTTGAAGTTGTTCATCTTCCTTCAAATATTTGCGAAGCTTAGCAATGTATACGTCCATACTTCGTGCATTAAAATAGGAGTCATCACCCCAAACCTGGATCAGGGCTTGCTTTCTAGACACAATATTTCCCAAATCAAGGCAGAAAAGTTTTAGTAGCTCGTTTTCTTTGGTCGTGAGTGTTCTGGCGCTCCCTTTGATTGAAAGTTCACGCGTCTGGCTGTCTAAGACGAGTTTACTAATAGTAAAAACAGTTTGCTCCGATTTTGTGATTCCCTTGATCCTCCTGAAGATGACATTGAGTCGTAAAAGAAGCTCCTCCATACTAAAGGGCTTGGTAATGTAATCTTCGGCTCCTATGGAAAGCCCTTTAATAGCATCTTTTTTCATGGATTTAGCCGTCAAGAAGAGAAATGGTGTTTCAGAAGACAAATCATGTATTTCTTTTGCCAGCGTAAACCCATCCTTTTTCGGCATCATCACATCGAGAATGCACAAGTCGAAAGCATGCTTCTTAAATTGGTTCAGGCCTTCCTCGCCATTTCTGCATAAAACGCAGCAGTAGCCTTTTAACTCAAGGTATTCACTAAGGATCTGCCCAAGATTTTCATCGTCTTCTACCAGTAGAATCTCCCTGCGGTCCTTATCCATGGCTAAGTGGTAATTTAACGGTGAACGTGCTGCCTTTCGAAGGCTCAGAAGCCGCCGATATGCTGCCCTTGTGCAGATTCACAATGGTTTTGGCATAATTCAATCCCAAACCAAATCCTTTTACATCATGACGGTCACCTGTGGGTACACGATAAAACTTATCGAAGATTCTACCCAATTCTTCACGATTCATACCAATACCCTGATCTTGCACCTCCACGGCTACCGTATTCCCCTCATTGAAGGTTCGAATTACAATATTCACTTTGCCCTGAGAATACTTCACCGCATTATCTAGCAGATTGTAAAAAAGGTTAGTGAGGTGATGCCGGTCAGCCAATAAATGGTTATCGAGCGACTTGAACTCCGCGTGTAATTCTCCTTTAACTGCATTGACTTTTTCTTTCGCCTTATCGACCATAGGATAGAGCAATTCCAACAAATCCGTTTCTTCAACCTTGAGTTTAAAGGAGTCTTTTTCCAGGATGGCGGCTTGAAGCACTTTTTCCACCTGATCACCCAGCCGCCTGTTTTCATCCCTAATCATTCCAATGTATCTGATAAAAGTGTTTTCATTACCTCTAACCTGCGCCTCTTGAATAGCCTCACATGCCAGCGATATGGTCGCTATTGGAGTTTTGAACTCGTGGGTCATGTTATTGATAAAATCATTTTTAATCTCAGACAATTTTTTCTGCCTGAATATGATAAAGATGGCATAGCTAAAACTTCCCACAATGATGAGCACAAAAAGAACTGAAGCCACCAGAGTTTTCCAGATCTGACTGAATAGGTATTGGTTTTGATCAGGAAAATTTAGCATCAGGTAATTCACATTCCCCAACAGGTCATTGGGAAACAGGCCTACCCTGAAATCCGAATTTTTTAGGGCCCTAAAATCATGAAGCGCGTTGGTCAAGACTAGTGTGTCATCTTCAGAGTTCCAAACGGCAAATTGATAAGACAGATCAATTCCTTTTTCAGTTAGACTTTTAACTAGCAAAGAGTCCAGTAAATTGGAGTTAATACGTTGGGTAATGTCCCTTTTGTCGGATACGAATTGCTTAAACACCACATCTACAAGATCAGACTTATTGGCCAGTCTATCATTTAAATTCATAAAAAAAGTGTCTCTGTAAACGTGTTTCTCGTTTATACCCTCCGGCGTAGCGTTAAAAGTATCTGTTCTGATGATTATCTGTCTGCTCCTTCTTTTAACAGAGTCTGTATTTAAAATTATTCGAGAAGTACTGTCGAGACGCAGTAAATCAACAGATTCTATCCAATGAGGATTTCGCTTTACCGTGGACAGTGTTTTAGCCGTTATTTGAATTGCCTCTCTTCGCTCAAGTTTATTAACCACTTCATCGAGTGTGGCCCTTACCGTTCGGTTAAAACGTTCTTTGTTTAGCGCAATACTATTATTGATCCAGTACACCTGGAAGCCGCATAATCCCAGAAGCGCCACGGACATCGATATGATTATAACCCAGATCGTTGACTTCCTCATGGTGTAAAATTATCCCATTGATGGATGAAAGATTCCGATTTAACATCTTTTAACACCGCTTAACAACCACTTAACGATCTTTTAGGGCTTTTCCCCGTTGAGCTATATATACAATTTGCATGGTCAGAAAGCGAAAAAGTATATCAAAAACTCAAAGTAAATAACAACGGAAAGAGCTGCAATTACTACTGTAGCTCTTTTTATTTTACATCTGTTTCCTCTTGTGTAAAACCCGTAGAAACTATCCCATCCAAGTTATACATTCATGTTTATTTAAGTAGACCTAAACCGTCCTACACATGAAGATCAGAAAACGTATGAGACCGGGTTTTATCTTTTTCACACTTTTGCTTTACGCATGTCAGCAAGCCCCGGAGAAACCTAAAACCAGTATTCCCAAGTGGGTACCTTATAATCAATCCGCCGAATTAGAGGAAAACTCGGATCATGAATCACCACGGATGCGCTATAAGTTGCTGCAATCTAAGGTCACGGATAGAAATACGGTTTGGCAGAATGTAGCAGACCAAATCGCTTATTTCACTGAGGAGGACTATCTGCGCTTGAAGCCGTTGATCCTAGAGCAGGATATTCTGACCCTACAGGCCAATATAAGCGCCGGTAAGCTGTCTTACGAATCATTAACGCAATGGTATTTATACCGGATTGTTAAGTATGAAAATGACTCAACTACGTATCTGAATGCTATTATTTCCATCAATCCTAAGGCGGTGGAAGAGGCGAGAAAAAAAGATCAGGAAAAACCTGGCGAAGTACATCCTATTTATGGCATGCCCATTCTACTTAAAGACAATATTAATTTTACCGGCCTCCCCACCACGGCCGGAGCCGTTGTTCTTCAAAATAACAGGGCTTCCAATGCTTTTATTGTAGAGAGAATAAGAGCAGAGGGAGGCATTATTTTAGGTAAAGTTAATCTTAGCGAGTGGGCGAACTTTTTGAGTACTGTTAGTCCCAATGGTTACAGCGCCATTGGGGGACAAACGCTCAATCCCTACGGCCGGAGAAAATACGACACCGGAGGTTCTAGTTCGGCCAGCGGTGTATCCATGGCCGCCAACTATGCCACCGCAGCGATAGGTACGGAAACATCAGGTTCTATTTTATCACCTGCTAGCTCAAATTCTATTGTCGGACTTAAACCCACCGTTGGTTTATTTAGCCGTGATGGTATCGTACCTATATCAAGCACGCTGGACACACCTGGCCCCATGACAAGAAATGTAATGGATAATGCGATACTTGCCTCGGCCATGAGCGGAGAAGATCCCAGCGATCCGGCTACCGAAAACAATCCGAAAAATATAACCTATTGGACGAATTTACAGACAGGTAGCTTAGCGGGAGTTCGTTTTGGTGTCAACAAACAGTTTTTAACGGATTCGATCTACCAATTAACCGTGGAGAAAATAAAAGAGGCCGGAGGAGTGATGGTAGAGTTTGAGCCGGATAGAATGGATTTTGAAGGTTTTGGAACACTACTGAGCGCTGATATGAAAATTGATCTTCCTGAGTACTTAAGGAAACATGCTACTCAGGACGTTTCCGTGAAGACCGTGGAAGACGTGGTGAATTTTAACAAGATGGATACCTTGATACGGATTCCTTACGGCCAAGGTCGGTTCGACGGTATTCTAGAAACGGATCTTAGCGAAGAAGAGCATGAAAAACTAAAGCAAAGACTATATGAGTCAGGGGTTAACTTTTTTGAAAAGCCTATGAAAGAACACGCGCTTGATGTAGTGCTTTCGATCAATAACTGGAATGCCGGTCAAGCCGCAGTAGCTCAATATCCGTGTTTAACCGTACCCATGGGATATACAAAATCCGGCGCTCCGGTTGGTTTGACATTTATCGCCAAACCCTTCGAAGAAGAAAAGCTGCTCAAGTTAGGTTACGCCTTTGAACAATTAACCCAAAGTCGAAAGATGCCGCAGAACTACCGGTAGATAGTACTAAGCAAGGCTGAAGCGTCAGTTAAATGCTCGAAAGCAATGGTGAAACGCTCTGTGATTAGTACTTTTGCGGGCTCAATTTGCAGCTATGGAGGTAAAGAATAATTCCTACGAAATTCAAGGGTTGAAGCTCACTGAAATTGCAAAAAGCTTCGGAACTCCGCTTTATGTTTACGATGCCGAAAAAATTGTCAACCAGCTTCAGAACTTAAAAAATGCTTTTTCTAACCAAAATGTAAAGATCAAGTATGCCGCAAAGGCTTTGACGAATATCTCCATTCTTAAGCTCATGAAAAAGCACGGAGCAGGGGTTGACGTGGTTTCAGCTCAAGAGGCTGAGATCGCATTAAAAGCAGGAATCGAACCTCGGGATATTCTTTTCACACCTAATTGTATTTCATTCGAAGAGATAACGGAAGGTGTAGAAAAAGGTCTTATGATCAATATAGACAACATCTCTATTCTCGAACAGTTTGGTCATACGTACAGGGATCGGGTCCCTTGTTGCATTCGCTTGAACCCGCACATAATGGCCGGTGGTAATACCAAAATATCAACCGGTCATGTCGACTCTAAATTTGGCATCTCTATTTATCAGTTACCACACCTGCTACGCGTGATAAAATCAAATCAGATTAATGTTATTGGGCTGCACATGCACACTGGATCTGATATTTTAGATGCCGATGTTTTCTTAAAAATGGCCGAAATTCTATTCGGCATAGCCCAAGACTTTCCTAACCTGGAATTTATTGATTTCGGCAGTGGCTTTAAAGTGGCCTATAAGGAGGGTGACATAACCACCAATGTGTATGATTTAGGCGTCAAACTTGGCAATGCGTTTGACGAATTTTGCAGTACCTACGGCCGACAGTTAGAAATGTGGTTCGAGCCCGGCAAATACTTGGTAAGCGAGGCTGGATCACTGCTCGTGAAGGTCAATGTCATCAAAACTACACCGGCTACCGCTTTTGTGGGCGTTGACTCAGGTATGAATCACCTCATGCGACCGATGATGTATGATGCTTTTCATGAGATTGTGAACATCTCCAATCCTAATAGCATTCAAAGAGTATATACCGTAGTAGGTTACATCTGCGAGACTGACACTTTCGGGTGGGATCGAAAGATTCACGAAGTACGAGAAGGTGATGTTTTAGCCATCAAAAATGCAGGAGCCTATGGTTTCTCGATGGCATCTAACTATAATTCCAGGTACAGACCTGCCGAGGTTTTAGTGCATGAGGGCAAAGCACATATCATTCGAGAACGCGAAAACATGGAGGACATTCTCAGGAAGCAAGTTGAAATAGACTTTGATTAAGACCTAAGATCTCACGGCTTGCTCGTAGGCTGCGTTGTAGTGCTTTACCAACTGCGTCCAGTCAAAGTGCTCCGAAAGATCCTCTGCCTTATTCCTTTGCACCATCCGGTCTCTGCGCGATAACTGTATGAAATTGAACATTTTTATGGCCAGATTTTTTGCCACTACCTCAGGCCTTCGCTTGTGCCGGGTGAGCAAATAAGCGCCATAGTCCTCGTGATCCGGAAAGTAGGTACCCACGTAATCGCCAAATCCCGTATAATCTGAGGTGATAGCGGGTACCCCCCGTGCTAAACATTCCAGCGGAGTGTAACCCCAAGGTTCATAAAAACTAGGGAAAACACCCAAGTGACACCCCCTGACAAACTCGCCGTAATCCATTCCAAACAAGGGATTGGTCGTATCTATAAAATCCGGATGATAAACGACCTTGACTTTATCTTTAGGATTATTTACCAGAGGTGCATTTCGAAGGTACTGCAGTATCTCGTCATTATCGTTGTCTTTAAGGTTATGAGTCACTACGATGGGCCAGTTATCTGACTTCCAGGATTGCAGGATCCTTCTATATTTTAGCTTTAAATAATCATCTACCATTAGGTTGATATCAGGCAAACGAAAGTCCTCTCGCTCGGCGGCCGCCGCGTAAAACATTCGATCTCCGATCTGATTCTCTATTTCCTCACATGTATTCCTAATTTCATTCATAACCCCTCGAAGCTGCAGTACTACGGGATTGATGGACCACGTAGGCCTGCGCGTGATAAAAAACATTACTACGGTTTGCTGCATCTTCGCCTTCTTCATCATATCGTTCAGTAAAGTAAGCGCGTGCAGTGTCAAATCGTAGCCCTTATTTTTGTATTCGTATCGCCCGGAGGTAAAAAAATACAGCACATTATCGAGATCAAACGGACAACTGTGGAAGAAATGGCCCATTACAAATTCATGAATTTTGCTTTTATATTCCTGATGCAAATTTTGAACTTCGTGGTACGCTACGAACCTGGTTATATTTAGCCCATTAGGCGTAATGTGATCCGGCTCTCTGCCAAAAAATACTTTACACTCTTTGGCGGTAACATCACTTACGGTAGTTAAAACGTCACAGACCTGACCACAAAACCTTTCTATTTGCGCGATAGGGAGAATATGAAAATATTCGGCATTTTGTCTCCAATGGTATTTATGCAGTGAGGTATAAAAACTTTCGTCATTCATGGCCAGATACCTACCCACCGAGGTAGCATGGGTGGTAAATATGGTTTTTACCGGCAGCTGATTTTTGTGAATATCCAGGATGGGGATCGAGGCCATCCATTCGTGAAAATGCGTGATAAGCTTTTTTTTCACTTTCGCGATCTCTTCGGACAAAAGGCTTACAAACCTCATGCTCAGCTCTGAAAAAGCCATTACGTTTCGCTGCAGATCGTCGTCGGCGTAGATGTTCACGTTGTGTTCAGATTCCAGTCTTTGCCTAATTTCGTCCGTTTTGGATAGTGATTCTTCCACCCGTACCAGTACCGTAAGAGGACGACCCGTAACTAACCACGTGCCGTAGAGCACATCGTGCCCCATTTCTCGCATTCGTTCCACCGCCTTTCCAAAGGGACCCGTGGGTTCTTCAATAGGATCGAATTCAGCGCTAACATCCTGATCCACAATGGGTCCCAATAAACAATAGCGGTCCTCCCATTGCGAGGTCATTACCGGTACCTTGGACCGGATCACCGTGTAGATGCCACCTACCTGGTTACAAACCTCCCAAGCGGATTCAATAAGATACGTGTGGTTAAGATTCTTCGACTTTAACGGAAGATTTTTTTTAGGTTGAATTTCTAAAGACACAACGCGAGACTTTTTGTTTTAAGATACAAAAAAGCCTCGATAATGGCCTTATTTGTACTCTTCTTTCAATTTATCCTTGAATTGCTTCATAAACTTCTCCACCTTAGGTTTTGAAACCGAGACGATGTAGGGTTGGTAAGGATTCAATTCGTAATAATTTTGATGATACGCTTCAGCTTCCCAAAATGCACTGAACGCCGTAATCTCGGTAACGATAGGATTACTGAAGATACCCGCTGCATCCAGCTTGTTCTTAACACGAACGGCGGTAGCCTTTTCTTCCGCCGAAGTGTAAAAAATAGCGGATCGATACTGTTTTCCTACGTCTGGCCCTTGGCGATTCAATGTCGTGGGATCATGAGAACCAAAGAAAATCTCGACTAGAGTGGGATAGTCGACCTCTGCCGGATCGTAGGCCACACGTACGGCTTCAGCGTGTTCTGTTAAGCCGGCGCTCACTGCTCGATAA
>JBCCIX010000121.1:0-10472 GCA_039028075.1 Bacteroidota bacterium
ATCAGGATAGACGGAGTCTGGTGCAAGAAGTTGAACGTAAGCAGTCAGAGTCCAATCACCTCTCCAGGCAAATAGGGCTATTAGTTAGAGATGGGGATAAAGCAGGCGCGCAACGAGTTAAAACCCAAACCGCGGACCTTAAGGAAAAAATAAAAGGGCTGTCGGAAAAGTTGAATGATATTGAAAACACCCTAATATCAGAGTTGTACAAAATACCGAATATCCCAAATAATGATGTTCCCGCCGGAATAGCCGAAACTGATAACGAGGTGGTTTATGAGCACGGAACAGTACCTGCATTGCCGAAAGACGCTTTACCCCACTGGGAGCTTATCAAAAAGTACGATATCATAGATTTTGAATTAGGGGTGAAAATCACCGGAGCGGGTTTTCCTATTTATAAAGGTAAAGGGGCACGACTACAGCGGGCCCTGGTTAATTTCTTTTTGGATGAGGCCTTAAAGGCGGGCTATAAAGAAGTTCAGCCTCCTGTAGTGATCAATGAAGCGTCTGGTTATGGTACAGGCCAGCTGCCAGATAAGGATGGACAGATGTATCACATCGGAGAAGAAAACTTTTTTTTGATTCCCACCGCTGAAGTACCTATTACCAATCTATATCGTAATGTAATTTTGAAAGAATCCGATCTACCCGTGAGGCATGTAGGTTATACACCGTGTTTTAGAAGGGAGGCCGGCAGTTGGGGGGCTCATGTTCGAGGGCTGAATAGGCTTCATCAATTTGATAAAGTGGAGATCGTTCAAATTACTCACCCTAACGAATCGTATCAGAAGTTAAAAGAGATGTGCCAATATGTACAAGGGCTGATTGAAAAGTTGGGATTACGGTACCGGGTTTTGAATTTATGCGGTGGAGACCTTGGTTTTACGGCCGCCCAAACTTTTGACATGGAAGTATATTCTTCTGCTCAAAATAAATGGCTGGAAGTGAGCTCTGTAAGTAATTTTGAAACCTATCAGTCTAATAGACTTAAGTTGAGGTTTCAGGATTCCAATAAGAAAAAGCAGCTTCTCCATACTTTAAATGGTAGCGCTCTTGCTCTACCGAGAATTATTGCGGCAATTTTAGAGAATAACCAAGCGAATGAGGGTATTCGAATACCGGAGGTCCTAAGGGCTTATACCGGCTTTGAAGTCATTAATTGATTACGCCAACTTAGCCCCGTATACATAGTGGTGAATAGAATGCCGGCGGCCGCTGCTACCACTATTTCAGGGAAGAAAGGTGATGAATAACTTCGTTTCAAAATTATTCCAAGAAGTGCCCAAATTATTACCAGCGAGTACGGAATGTTGTTTTTGGTGGAGTTGATGAACCATACCAATACCTGAGTAACACCAATTAAGAATACCGTAATCAGTTCAGGGTAAGGAAGTTCAATTCCCCACTTTACCAGCAGGGCGGTTACGTTGGCAATAGAGGCTACACAGATCCAGGCGAAATAGATATTCATAGGTACATCAAGCAGCCAAAAGCTTAATCTATTTTGCGAATTAAGCTTTTTGTAAATAGCAATAAGCACACCTAAAAAAGCCATCATGATGATCACGGACAATTCAATCAGTAAATAATGCCAGGCAAAAATCCAGGATATATTCAGTAGGCAGGTAAGTTGAAATAATAAGCTTACAGAGCTATCTAAGGCTTTACGACTGATGAAAGGATAAAGCACAAAACCTATTAACCCTAAATAGATTACTGACCAAATTGAAAAGGTTGCGGCTGCTGGAACAAATAGGTTAGGATATAAGGCAGCTATTTGCCCTGTATTCATGCCATTGATGGGCAGTGCATTAGCCATAGCGTTTACGGTAATAACCATAGCAATACAAGCTGTATTTATCCATTTCATTGTTGTATGTTTAAATGAAGGATTCACCATCCATCAATATAAAGGCGGATCAAAAAATGATGCGCTGTAACTTCATTGCTCCAACCTCAAAACCATAAATATGAAACAATTAGTAATTAGCATATGTTCGCTGGCTTTACTTATGTCTTGTTCGGCACCAGAAAAAAAAGTTCTATTTACTTATCCACAAACGGCTAAGGTAGACACGGTAGACACCTATTTCGGAACGGAGGTTCCTGACCCGTATCGATGGCTGGAAGATGATAATTCTGAGCAGACGGCACAATGGGTTAAAGCTCAGAATCAAGTGACACGCGGATATCTGGATAACATCTCTTATAAAGAGAATATCAAAAAGAGGCTAGAAGTACTTTTTGATTATGAAAGGGTATCATCACCTAATAAGGAAGGCGAATACTATTACTTCTACAAGAACGACGGCCTACAAAATCAGAGCGTTCTTTACCGGAAAAAATCTCTCGATGATGATCCTGACGTATTCATAGATCCCAATAAATTCAAAGAAGACGGTACCATTTCTTTAGCGGGGTCGAGTTTTTCGAACGATGGCAGCTTATTCGCTTACCTTATTTCGGAGGGGGGTTCTGATTGGCGAAAAGCTATAGTCATTGACACAGATACAAAAACGGAACAGGGAGATACCCTCAGAAATATCAAATTCAGTGGATTGAGTTGGAAGGGCAATGAAGGTTTTTATTACACCAGATACGAAAAACCTGAAGCAGGTATGGAACTATCAGGTATTGTCACCAACGGTAAGCTTTATTATCATAAACTAGGTACACCCCAGGGCCAGGATGAATTGATTTTCTCGCCAGATAAAGAGAAGGCGAGAGCCGGTGGTTATTTAACGGAGAACGACCGGTTTCTGGTAATTACCGTTTCCGAAGGAACCTCTGGTAATAAACTATATGTGCAAGATCTGAGTAAGAGCGGCGATATTGTGACCCTGGTAGATGACACTGAAAATGATCATTATGTCATTGACAGCAAGGGAGACATGTTATTAGTGTATACCAATATTGATGCTCCCAATTATCGCTTGGTGGAAGTAGATCCTTTACATCCGAACCATGAAAACTGGAAGGATATAATTCCTGAATCTACTAACGTATTAAGCGCTAATACCGCCGGAGGATATATTTTTGCTACTTATTTAGAAGATGCCAAAACTGCGGTTAAGCAGTTGGACTATGATGGTAGGCTAGTGAGAGATGTTAAGTTACCAGGAATAGGAACCGCTAGCGGATTTGGAGGTAAAATGGATGAAAAAGAATTATATTATACTTTTACGTCTTTTACCTACCCGTCCACCATTTTTAAATACGATGTTGAGAGTGGGGAATCGGAACTCTATGAGAAGCCCGAGGTAGAATTTGATCCCGAAGCTTTCGAGACGAAACAGATATTCTACGAAAGCAAGGATGGAACCCGTGTTCCGATGTTTATTGTACATAAAAAGGGTATAGAATTGAACGGGAAAAATCCTACCTACTTGTATGCCTACGGAGGTTTTAATATCAGTCTTAGACCTTCCTTCAGCACTTCGAGGTTAGTGTGGTTAGAGAATGGAGGTATCTACGCCCAACCAAATATCAGAGGAGGGGGCGAGTACGGTGAGGAATGGCACGAAGCCGGCACGAAAATGCAAAAACAAAACGTATTTGATGATTTCATCGCTGCGGCTGAATACCTAATCAGTAATGAGTATACTTCTTCCGACTACCTCGCTATAGCCGGAGGTTCAAATGGAGGTCTCTTAGTGGGCGCTACCATGACACAGCGGCCTGATCTAGCCAAAGTGGCTTTCCCTGCCGTTGGGGTGATGGATATGTTGCGTTATCATAAATTTACTATTGGCTACGCATGGGCTTCTGATTATGGCACTTCGGAAGATTCTAAGGAGATGTTTGATTACCTGAAAGGCTATTCACCCGTGCATAACCTCAAGCCCGGTACGGCTTATCCAGCTACTATGGTAACTACCGCTGATCATGATGACCGGGTAGTACCCGCACATTCCTTTAAGTTTGCTGCTACATTACAGGAAAGTCATTCCGGTGACAATCCTGTGCTTATTAGAATTGAAACGGATGCCGGGCATGGGGCAGGAACCCCTATATCGAAAACCATAGATCAACAGGCTGACCGATATGCGTTTGCCTGGTATAATATGGGCGTGATACCACCTATTGCGAAATCCGAGCAGTAGAAATGAAGATCAGAGCAGGGGTAAAAGAAGATTTACCTCAAGTTCTTGAATTAATCAAAGAACTTGCTGAATACGAAAAGGGCCTCGACCAGGTAACGAATACCGTAGAGATGATGGAGAAGGATGGTTTTGGAGACCATCCTATCTTCGAATTTTTTGTGGCTGAATTAGACGGGTTTATTGTCGGTCTATCTCTTTGTTATTTTAGGTATAGTACCTGGAAGGGCAAACGCCTGTATCTAGAGGATATCATAGTTACCCAAGAAGAACGAGGCAAAGGCTTGGGTAAGCAGCTATTTGAGGCTACGTTCACGCATGGTAAAAGGAGAGGTTGTACGGGTATGACGTGGCAAGTACTTGACTGGAATAAGTCTGCAATTAATTTTTACACGAAATATTATCAAGCACAGCTTGATGAAGAATGGATAAACTGTCATATTGATTTTTAGTAAAGTAAGAATTGCGAAATAATTCGTAACTATGTGCGAAATAATTCGTTATTCAAGTTATGAGTTATGAAATAACGTCGTCAGATTCTTTAAATGATCCCGCAGTGCGTTACATAAAGGCTAAGGAAGGTATTTCAAAGTCTGATTTTTTAGCGATCGTGACCATGACGGGCATGAACCTGAGCGAATTCATAAATTTACTACCGGTAAGCCGCAGAACAATTGAAAAAGTGCAACGGGAAGATCTTTTAAGCCCGGTGGTTAGCGATCGTGTTTTGCAAATAGCCGCACTTTATCAACACGGGGTCGATACTTTTCAAGATCCGGCATCATTCAATGCATGGCTTAGATCACCCGTAATAGCTCTTGGAAACAAAAAGCCTTTTGATTTTATAGATAATGATACAGGTATATCCCTTGTGAATGATCTTCTGGGAAGAATAACGCACGGTGTATATTCCTAAATGAGGGTTTATAGAATTGCTTCCAAAGCATTTATTTATGACTTGTCGGGAAGAGGAGCCATGGTATTTGGGGGCCGTTGGAATAAGAAAGGGTTGAGTATGCTTTACACTTCTCAAAGTGTATCCCTAGCTGCACTCGAGATGCTTGCCAACCTATCCCTTAACAAGTTTAAAAAGGATCTATATTATGCCGAAATTGAATTTTCGGATAGCTTTCCCATAAGTGAGGTAAAGGACTTGCCGGATCAATGGAATGCCTTTCCTCATAAGTCAAGTACGGTGCGTATCGGGTCTGATTTTCTTACAGAAGATGGTTTTTGTCTTAAGGTTCCTAGCGCCATAGTTCCGCTAGAGCATAACTATTTATTGAACCCCGCGCATAATCATTTCAAAACAGTGAAAGTTATAGATGCTATGCCGTTTATCATTGATAACCGGCTCACTGCAATTAAAAACCTTTGAAAACCCTTCTGTTTAACTCTACTGTCGCCGTGTCGATAGAGACCAATGATGTGATAGACCGTTATTGTTACGGATTTACACGAAACGCAGCGTAGCTAAACCTCTTCTAAAAGTGTTCTGAATGCCACGTGTCGATCTTTATACTTTAACTGATGTTTTTGGATGAGTTGAGGTGCATCATTCATCAAATAATCATTAACTAAGGTGATACTTGAAGAGAAATATTGAACTGAGTAGGAGGTAGTGGCAGGGTCATCATGTCCCAGAACTTTAAAAATTTTATACGCCGTAAACTTTCCGGTTTCCATCACCTCAGGAATGTGCTCATTTTTCATCCAGCTTAGCCATTCTAACTCTATGTCCTTGTCCACCCCTACCGTAACGTTGTAAAGTACCATTCTGATCTGTTTCCTTAAAGATGTTCAATTTTTTAAACATCAAAAATATGACTATTTTAAAGATGATGTCTATGAAGTTGACAGCGAAAAGCTTCTTTTTGGTGCTATTTTTTGCCGGCTTAGTACACAATACTTCTTGCCGCAAAGAAGGCTCTGACTCATCGGGTACACCTGAAAGTTTAACCTTAACAACGATAAACTTCGATCTTGGAGGGATAAGAGAAAGAGGCTCTTTAGTCGCCATCCTGGATAATAGTTCTACCGGTTATTTTATTTACAAAGGACAGCCTATGGGCTATGAGTTTGATCTTTTGAGCCTATTTGCTGAGCACTTGAACCTCAGACTCGAAATTGAACTTACGAATAGTATTGACGAGGCTTTTGATATGCTGAATCAGGGAAAAGGTGATGTAATCGCCTATAACCTGACCATAACCAAGGAACGGAAGCAGCTTGTTCAATTCTCCAAAAGCCATTATAAAACGAAACAAGTGCTTATTCAACGAAAACCAGAGGGTTGGAGAAAGTTGACTCGTGACAAACTGAACAAGTCGCTTATAAGAGACCAGAATGATCTAATGGGTAAAGAGGTGTACGTCAGGAAGAGCTCTGCCTATGTTCAACGGCTTAAAAACCTCGCGGATGAAATTGGTGGCGATATTAGCATTGTTGAAACAGCGGATAGTTTAGAGACCGAGCGGCTTATAAAAATGGTAGCTCAAGGCGACATTGATTATACCATTGCAGATGAATCGGTAGCATTGGTTAATGCGGCTTATTATCCAAATATTGACGTTTACACCCCAATAAGTTTTCCCCAAAGAATAGCCTGGGCTGTGCGGCATACGTCCGATTCACTTTTAAATGAACTCAATGCCTGGCTTGAACAGATCAAAAGGCAACCCACGTACAATGTAGTCTACAACAAGTATTACAAAAGTCCCCGCTCTTCTTTGATCAGGGCGAGTAGTGATTTCTCATCCATTTCTGGTCAAAAAATATCACCCTATGATGATTTGATCAAGATAGCGGCAGATAGTATCGGCTGGGACTGGCGCTTATTAGCCGCTCAGATTTACCAGGAATCGAAGTTTGATCCCAAGGTTAAATCATGGGCAGGGGCCATTGGCCTGATGCAGCTCGTGCCTGAAACAGGGAGAAGGTTTGGCGCAAGAGTATTAACCGATCCAAGTCAAAGTATAAACGCAGGTACCGCTTACATTAAGCATTTGGATAAACTTTGGTCTAAATCCGTTACCGATGAATGGGAAAGAAAAAAATTTATACTCGCTTCATATAATGTAGGTTTAGGCCATGTAGTAGATGCTCGTGATCTGGCAAAAAAGTATGGAAAGTCGCCCCATGTATGGGAAGGTCATGTGGAGTATTATCTTTTAAACAAGAGCAAAAAGAAATACATTAACGACCCTGTAGTTAAGTTTGGATATTGCCGTGGCGAAGAGCCTGTGAACTACGTTCGAGAAATCTTAAATCGATATACGCAGTATTCTCAATTGATTGCTTCAAGTCACTAGCGCCGGTTCTAGGGGTTTAGCTGATTTACAACCTTAGACAAATCCAGACTTTCCCAGTTGTTATTGATTTCTGGGTCAGCCATTATCTCGTCCATGATTCTTTTTTGAATTTGTCCTTTTTTTAGTGCCTCGGAATACCTGAGGTTTTCCTTAAAAGTGACCATAGAATACAGAGGAACCCACTTTTCAGGGTATTTGTGATACAAACGCCCTTCTATTTGCTTCCTCAACAGAAACTGCTCATCCCCTACTAAATCTCGCATTTCAATGAAATTCTGCATGGCGAGATCAGAGATAGCATCGGCATCCTTCTTTCGGAGATTCTGAAATTTACGTAATACTACTTTCCAATCATCCTTACATTCATCAAGCAATCCATTTAATACCCGACAGTCCTCAAAACCGCTATTCATACCCTGCCCGTAAAATGGCACTATCGCATGTGACGCATCACCGATGAGTAAAGTATTGTTTCTGACCCATGGGTAGCATTTAATGGTGACTAGCGAAGAGGTAGGATTTTTTTCAAAGTCCTGATCAAAATTAGGCATCAGCTCCAAGGCATCAGGAAAGTCTCGCTTGAACAACTCGCGAGCGGCTGCAATCGTCGTAAGTGAAGAAAATGAGGGATCGCCATCATAAGGAAAGAAAAGGGTGCAGGTAAAGCTGCGGTCTGGGTTTGGTAAAGCTATGAGCATGTAGTTACCACGAGGCCAAATGTGAAGTGCATTTTTAGCGAGTTGAAATTCTCCATCTTCTCCTGGAGGGATAGTAAGTTCCTTATAGCCGTGCTCTATGTAGTGCTGAGAATAGTTGAATCTGTCGGTAAGCTGCATAAATTTACGCACCACAGAAAACGCACCATCAGACCCTATAATTACCTCTGCTTTAAACTCACGCGATTGACCGGCATCATTAAATGTAAAGGTTGTTTGATCAAAGTCAATCTCACTGAGCGCCGCATTAAAGATGATATGCACACCTCGCTTCTCTGCTTCAGTCATGAGCAGCGCGTTTAAACCACTTCGAGAAATGGAGTTTATGGCTTCTCCATCTTTGCCGTACTGTTGAAAAGTAAGCACTCCCGATTCATCATGCATCATTCTGCCGGCCATGGGAATGATCATTTTTTTGGCAGATTCCGTTAGTCCTATCTCTTTTAGTGGCCACCAGCCCCTATTGCTCAGCGCAAGATTAATAGACCGTCCTTCGGTGTACCGGGCTTTTCTAGGGTCAGGTCGTTTTTCAAAGAGTGTAACACGGTAACCGCGTCGGGCTAAATAAACGCTTAAAAGTGATCCCACTAATCCGGCACCAATTATGGCAATTGATCTATCTTCAGTCATTCAGTAACGTCTTGAGAAGATGATAAAAATCGAATACATCCGTAAAGGTATTATATAGTGGAACGGGTGCCACGCGTATAACACCACTTTCATTGGGCAGATGAGGTTCTCTCCAATCTATGGTGACACCTTTAGAAGTTAAGTCTTCGACTATTTGCGGGCCTTGTCGCAGTAAGATAGAGAGTTGACAACCGCGTTCATTAGGATTAGTGGGTGTGAGCAGTTGCACCTTCCCATGGTCTAGCGTATCCAGCAGAAATTCCAAGTAACCGGTCAGAAGGAGGCTTTTCTTACGCAAGGGCTGGATACCTACCTCTGCAAAAATGGCCAAAGAAGCCAAGTGGGCGGCCGAACCAAGAACATTCACATTGCTGAGTTGCCATCCGTCGGCACCCGGCATAGCCTTAAAACCTTTTTGCATTTGAAATCGATCGTTCTCATTGTGTCCCCACCAACCTGCGAAGCGGGGTAGATCCTTATCAGCATGTAATCGTTCATGTACAAAAATACCGCTAACTCCGCCCGGCCCTGAATTTAGGTATTTATAGCTACACCAAACGGCAAAGTCAACGTTATGATCGTGTAATTGTAAGGGGACATTGCCAATAGCATGGGCAAGATCGAAGCCTACATAAGCTCCCACCTCATGGGCCGCATTTGTAATCATTTCAATATCAAACCATTGACCGGTAAAATATTGAACACCCGGAAGTAACACTAAGGCTACCTCACTTTCGTGGGCTTTAATTGCATGAATAATATCCTCAGTCCTAAGTGTGTATTCTCCTTCTCGTGGGTGTAGTTCTACCAATGCTTCTTCGTAAGGGTAGCCATGGAATTTAATCTGGCTTTCTACAGCATATTGATCGGAGGGAAATGCACCGCCTTCGATCATTATTTTAAAGCGGTCTTTATCAGGCCTGTAAAAGCTGACCATCATAAAGTGTAGGTTCGAGGTCAGGTTATTCATAGATACAACCTCGTTAGGTGTGGCACCAAGCAGGCTACTTAAAGTCTCTTTACTGAACTTATGATAGTGAAACCAGGGACGATTTTGAGCTTTAAAATGACCCTCTACCGCAAAATCTCTCCAGTCTTCGAGTTCCTGATCAACGAATTCTTTAACCGTTTTTGGCTGTAGCCCCAGCGAATTACCGGTAAAATAGATACAATCCTCACCGTCGTGCTTGGGAATGTAAAATTGATCCCTGAAGGCACGTAAAGGATCATTTTGATCGAGTTGGGTTGCAAAGTCCCTGCTGATTTGATAATTCATTAAAGAGGGCTCTCTAATAATGGCTTTATGGTAGGTTTTAACACCTATTTTACCTTAGTTCTACACCTATTCGACCCATTGCTTTTAAATAAAACGCGGGTCTGTTTCCATAACATGACCGCAATTTTTACAGGTTCTTAACGCTTTTGACCCGTAGAATTCTCTGAATCTGGGTAGAAAATCTTTTTCTATGTTTGTAAGATGAAAGTAAGTGGAATGTAATTTATAGTTGCAGCTATCGCAATACCACTCAAGGCCATCTTTATGGTCTGCCTCTCGCTTACGTTCGATCACTAACCCTACGCTTCCCTCCGATCGGATTGGTGAATGCGGCACCTTGGCGGGATGCAGGTACATTTCTCCTGCCTGAATAGGTACTTCTACCGCTTCACCTTCCTCTTGAATTTTTACCGTAATATCGCCTTCAAGTTGGTAA
>JBCCIX010000122.1:0-10434 GCA_039028075.1 Bacteroidota bacterium
AATTAAAATTCCCATCTTTGTGTTTGTATACATCCCGGGGCCGACCGGTTTCGACAGGATGAGTGGTTACGTGTATAAGCATGCAGGCTCATGAGGTGAGAGCCTTAACAGATAGTCTCACTATTTATTTGGCGAATCTAATTACGCCATGGCTGCCTAATCTCGAAGTAAAGTAGAGATTTTTGGGTCCATCGCCAGACGCGGTGCCCCAGCCACATCCTTCAAATCCTTTGCTTTGCAGGTTTTGGTTTTGGGTGTCGATAAGCAAAGCTAGCGCCGACAGGGTTGTGATGTCCGTGCGAACGTAATTGCAGCTAAGGTTTGATCTGAGGTTGTTTCCGCCTTGGTCGTACTCGAAAATTTAAGTGAAACTAAGCATGTAGAAGGCACAGTAGTTACCTTCTCTGGACGAGAGTTCGATTCTCTCCGGCTCCACCTTTGCCTGCCTGAGTCCGATGAGGATGAAGGCGGGCTTTTTACTTTTAGTCCCTCATGCTAAACCGAGGTGGGCCAATCACAAGGGTGGAGAAGCACTATTTTCACACGTTGAATAAAGGTATGTGGCCCGTGTATATCTTAGAATGCTCTCTTGACTGATCTTGCGTAAAATTGATCGCAGCTCATTTATTCTTGGGATCACTCAAAATAAAAGAAGCTCGATCGGTTAGCGTTTTAGTCGTTTATATTTTGTATATCTGTAGAAAAATGGCTAGCCCTACTTTTCATTTCTATAGATGCTAAAATGCTGAATTTCAGGATAATGACCTGTGACCATTTAAGAAGGATTCTGACTTAAGTTTTGGTGAATTTTACTATTTACAGAGCCTTTTATTCGATCTCAGACACTACTTTGGATGTATTATGCAACTGATGTTTTATAATTTTTCATTAACTTTTCGCCTTGGTTCAAAACGAACAATTTTTTTGGAGATAATCAAATGCTAGCCACTCTAAGATAGTTTCACGGTACGTACCTCTATGGCTAAACTCAAGAATATTATTAAGCAGCTTTCCGCTAAGGATTACAACTCCATTAAGCACTCACTGATTGGAAGTAATGCTGAAAAGTCTGCCTATCTGCTTCAGGCGATGAGAGAGCGGCAGCTTTCCGACTCTAAAATTATGGGCGAACTAGGCGTTAATACTAATGCTTACTATACCCTTCGATCCCGGCTTAATCAGAAAATTGAGGAATATCTGCTTGAAATTATGGAAAGTCCTCGCACGGACATCCTCAAGAAAGTTGCGAATATTAATGAGATAATTTTCACAAAAAAGAAGGCGATAGCCGTTGCTACGTTAAAAAAGTTGGAAAGGGAGCTGTTGGATTATGACCTCTCGAATGAGTTAACCATAGTCTATAAGTCATTGAAGAAGATGCATATTCACGCTCCTGACTATTTTCACTATTCACAGCAGTACAATCGGCACGTCGCTTACACACTTGCCGTAGATAAGGCTGAAGATCTACTGGCGGAGTATTTCAAAAAATATGGTGAATATAACCTGTCCGGAGATGAAACCGATAAACTAGGGTTAAATCTTCTATTGAAAGAGATGGGAAATGTTAGCGCACTCTACGAGTCCCATAGGCTTTATGTTTATCATAGTTGTATTTTGATCTTTCATAGATTATTTGTTGAAGCGGATGATGAATTATTAAGCGATGACCAGGAGCCAATTGAAGATATTTTAGATAACGTGGAAAAGATATTTAAATCATATCAGCTTGATTCGATTTATTATCATATGAATTTGGTTTTTGAGTTTCTGAAGCTCGAGTACTATAATCATTACGGTGTTTATAGAAAAGCCGAACGTTATTTTGAAGAAGTTAATGATGCCGCGAGCAATTTATTAACGAATTATACTCTTTATACCCATCCGGCGCAGTTTCTAGTGAGCAAGGTCAAAAGACATATGCGTTTGGGGCTGGAAGGTGATATGTACGATGAAAACGACGGAATATTTCACGACTATGAAGTTGATAATCAAGATACTCCTACCTATCTAACGTTTGTCATGTATCGTGCTATCTCATGCTATTACAAAGAGAATTACGAGGAGGCCAGCAGATGGATCAATAATTTGCTCAACGAGGTAAGTCTTAAAAAATACCCATTCGTTCAGCTGGAAATTAAGGTAATATTAGCCTTACAATATTGTTTATTGAGTGATTACGAGCTTTTCAATCAACTGGTAAATAGTATTCAACGGCAAGTTAGATTACTTGGAAAAGAAAACTGTGAGCATATAGTGGCCTTTTCCAAAACGTTGAAGACGGCTATCAGCAATTCGAAGAAGAACAAGGCTGACAAGATTCGGGCACTGATATCAAAGATACCTGAAATCAAGGCCAATCATTTTGTGATCACTGACTTGATTAAAAGAGACGAAGATCTGATCCAAAGATTAAGTAATCATAATTGAGGTTTGCATATAGGCACTGTGCGGAAAGTACAGTTGTTGATAATTGATCAATCAATGTGTTGGATGATCATATAAACCGCCCTCAGTCTCTTCCCTATCGAAAGCACACTTTAAATCTTTTTAATTGAGATGAGGAGTTATGGAACTGAAGGTAACTCTTGAGATACCTCAAAGTCAATATTCAGCTGGCCAAAAAGAAGAAAAGAAAAAGTGCAGTCTAAAGTCCAATTTAAAAGACTTACTTTATTCTACCACAGAGCCTTTTGGCTTTTTTGTTAATACGAAAAGTACGTAAGATAGAGCTTTACCATTGAGCACCAATATACTTTTATCCTTGAAGGAGGCAGTTTTAGAATTTTGTTCGAGAAGAGCAAAACGAAACGATTTTTTTTGATCATCTACACTACTCTATTGGCGTTATTATAAATATTTAATGTTGATTGCTTTAAAAAACCCATAAGTGTCAATCTAAACCTTTGAGCCAACTGAACGGCCAAACTTGAAGGGGCACCAACTGCGGCCATGATAGGTAGGCCGGCCATTACTGCTTTTTGCGCTAATTCAAAACTCGCACGCCCACTAACCAGTACCAAGTAGTCACTCAAGGGAACCATACCTTTTGCTAAACAAGCACCGATAACCTTGTCAAAGGCATTATGACGGCCCACGTCTTCTCTGAGCATGATTAATTGACCTTTTGCGTCAAAGAGGCCCGTCGCGTGAATACCGCCGGTATGGGCGAAAACGGTTTGTGAGGATCGCAACTTTGGCGGAGCAGCTAAAACTACTTCATGGGACACCTGCAGTTTCGATTGGATGGGTTTGCACTGATTCGATATAGCTTCCAACGAGCTTTTACCGCAAACACCACAACTGGATGTGGTATAAAAATGCCTTTGCAGTTTCGCTGTGTTTATTTGAACCGTGGGCCGTAGTTCTACTCTGACGATATTGCCTGTCTCTTCTTTTCCTACATCTTCACAATGCCGTATACCTTCTATGTCATCAAAGGACTGGATGATGCCTTCACTAAAAAGAAAGCCCAAAGCTAGCTCGTGATCATGAGCTGGTGTTCGCATGGTCACTGAAATACTTTTCTGTATTCGTTCCCTTGCCTGACCATAACCAATTCGTATCTCCAGCGGCTCTTCGACCGCCAGAAGATCAGCTTTATCTTCGAACGGTACCCCAGCCTTGAGCTTTTGAATCGAAATTGACTTGATCTGCTCCTGCACTTTACAACATTTTACGAAAGACCTGTAATTCGACCTTGATTATCGATGTCCATGCCCTCAGCCGCGGGGACGGGCGGCAGACCAGGCATACGCAGCATGTTACCCGTTATTGGAATGGAAAAACCTGCACCGGCAGCAATTTCTATTTCACGTACCGTTAACGTAAAGTTTTGAGGTCTTCCTAGCCACTTTGGATCGTCACTTAATGAATTCTGGGTTTTAGCGATACAGATAGGCATATCACTGAGACCTATACGCTCCAGTTTTTTCAAGTTCTGCTTAGCCTTTGGTAGAAACTCTACATTTTTTGCGCCATATATTTTTCGGGCTACCGCCTCTATCTTTTCTTTAACCGTCCAGTTCCAATCGTAAGTAGCTTTATAGGTGGAAGAATTTTCTTCAATAGCAGCAACTACTTGTTCTGCTAATTCCATAGCGCCTTCTCCGCCTTTTTCCCAGCCTTCACAAAGCGCTGCTTTAACGCCTAATTCATAGCATCGATCGAGTACTAACTTTACTTCCTCGTCCGTATCCGTCGTAAATCGGTTCACGGATACTACAGCGGGTAAACCATATACCTTTGTGTTTTCAATATGCCTTTCGAGGTTGGCCAAACCTTTAACTAGGGCCACGGTGTTGGGCTTGGAAATATCTGACAAAGGTTGCCCTCCATGATATTTCAGCGCTCTGATCGTAGCTACCAGTACGATAACTTTAGGGCTTAATCCGGAGTAGCCACACTTAATATTCAAAAATTTTTCTGCACCCAAATCAGCGCCGAACCCTGCTTCAGTTACGGTATAATCGGCTAAGGACATCCCCATTTTTGTAGCGATGACAGAATTGGTGCCCTGAGCAATATTCGCGAAGGGCCCGCCATGAATAATAGCCGGATTACCCTCTAAGGTTTGAACAAGATTAGGCTTAATCGCATCTTTCAAGAGGGTGGCCATAGACCCGGCAGCCTTTAAATCCCGTGCAAAAACGGCTTCACCGTTAAAAGTGTCCCCCACGTAGATATTACCAATCTTACTTTTTAGATCTTCAATATCTCTGGCAAGGCAAAGGATAGCCATGATTTCAGAGGCAGCGGTGATATTAAACCCGGTTTCGCGCATCATACCTCCGGGCTTACCTCCCATTCCGGATACGACGTTCCGTAGCGCGCGGTCGTTCATATCCATGACCCGCTTCCACTCTACGGTCCTGGGATCAATATTTAGTCCATTCTTCTTCTGGATATTATTATCAATCAAGGCTGCTAACAAATTATTGGCCTTTTCTATAGCAGCGAAATCTCCTGTAAAATGAAGGTTAATGTCTTCCATCGGAATAACTTGGGAGTAGCCGCCCCCGGCTGCCCCACCTTTAATACCGAATACAGGTCCTAAGGAGGGCTCTCGTAACACAACGATGGCCTTTTTGCTGATTTTGTTTAGACCTTCCGTAAGACCAATGGAGGTAGTGGTTTTACCTTCACCTGCTGGGGTAGGGGTCATAGCCGTTACTAAGATCAGGTTACTCTTCTTAACCTTACCTTTGTTAATGAGAGTGAGCGGGAGCTTTGCTTTATGACTTCCGTACATTTCTAAATGATCTTGACCGATGCCAATACGGTCTGCAATGTCCCGGATAGGGATGGGCTTAGCTGATTGGGCAATTTCTAAATCTGACTTGTACGTGAACATGATCTCCGTGGGTGAATGGTATTCTAAAATAGAGATATTCTGCTAATTTGGCCCTACCGATCAAACCATAAATGTCTCGTCAGAACAAGCCTTTCCATTTCAAACAGTTCGAAGTTTGGCATACCGGAAGTAGTATGAAAGTCGGTACCGACGCGGTATTGCTAGGTTCATGGGTGGATGCTAAAAATGCCAAATATGCCTTAGATGTCGGAACCGGTTCAGGAGTACTTGCTTTGATGCTGGCCCAGCGATTCTCCCTGCTTAGAATTACAGGGATTGATATTCATCGAAAATCCATTTCGGAGGCGGCTCATAACTTCCAAAACAGTTCATGGTCACCACGACTAAGAGCAATTGAAGCCTCGTTGGCCAAATTTAAACCCGTCGATAAATTTGATTTGGTGGTTTCGAACCCACCCTTTTTTGACACAGGCTACGCCGGTCCTAAAACTGATCGATCAAAAGCCAGACACACTAAAACACTATCTCATGCAGCGTTATTAACCGCAGCTAATGCACTTCTTAATGCTAGCGGTTCGCTAGCCGTGGTTATCCCGGCGTTATCGAAAAACTCATTTCAAGAAATGGCCACTTCTACAGGTCTTCATGTATGGCGTACGATGGTCTTTAAATCCAAGAAGGAAAAGCCCGCCGAACGCGTTTTATTACAGTTCTCAAAAAGTAGGCCCAAAGCAAATAGCAGATCAGAGCTAGTGCATTACGATAGCGAAGGAAACTGGACGGAAGAATATAGATCTTTAACCAGAGACTTTTACATCAAGCTATAGCTCACCTTCGAATCAAACCTCCGGGAAATACCACCACACTTTCATTCCCACCTTTGCCTACAGCGGCCACGCCAAATAGGTAGTTGTCTATCACTATCCCTTCCAGAGTAAATTCATTTACAATGCCCACATACCTAGAATATTCCCATTGGGATGAGGTGGTTTCGCGCCAATATATTCTATAACCTGCCAGATTTGGATCTTCAGATTTATCCCATTTAAGTGTAGTAGAGGGTTGGACTGCACCTCCTATTAAAACATTTTGTGGTTCTGGTGGAGCCCAGGCAATACCGGCTAACGATATGGCATTCACTGCGGTCAATTTCCGGGCATATTCAAAATTCACCCCTTCCAAAATGTCACCGTATTTTATGCCATTTTCTGTTCGTAAATCCTGATGCTGACGGGTATAATTCTCATGGGTTTCCATTATTCGAATCCCTGCAAACCCTACATCATTAAAGGGCCTGTGATGACCTCCTCGGCCAAACCTATCAAGACGGTAAATTAAAGTAGGATTCATTTCCGGCATATACGTAGTAGTTTGTCTATGTACATAACGAGCAAGTTGTCTGGATATGCCATCCACTTCTCCTCCGTAAAATCGCCTCAACCTGCGCGCCCTATCTTCTTCTGTGGCTGGAGTAGGTTCAGAGAAAATCCGAAACGATCGATTATCGATTACACCGTCAACTCCTTCAATGTTTCCGATCATGTCATTATTCAAAACACCGATAATGTCCCAGTTTTGTTCTTTGGCCACTTGGGCCATATACCTACCACCAAACAGACCTTGCTCCTCACCTGAAAGTCCAACGTAGATAATACTTGAGGGGAATGTGTATTTTGACAATACGCGAGCCGCTTCTATGGTACCGGCCATACCCGTGGCATTGTCATTTGCTCCGGGACTATCGTCCGTGCCGTTGAGTGGATCCGAGATACGGCTGTCAATGTCTCCTGACATAATGATATATCGGTTTGGATGTACCGTGCCTCGCTGTACCGCCATCACACTAACAATTTCTGTGTCCCTGGGTATTCTGGTTCTGGCACCACCTTTAACTACATTTCTCAAGTATGATACTTCAAGGCAATTTTTACAATCTTTAGAAATCTGCTCAAACTCAGATTTTATCCAACGACGGGCAGCACCTATTCCACGCGTTTCTGACACCGTATCCGATAAGGTATGCCGTGTTCCAAAATTGGCGAGTCTGGTAATATCTGCCTCAAGGCGAGACGCAGAAACCGATTTAACAATTGCATAGTGCCTGATATCTTGAGCGGACGGAACGGATTGAGAAAAAAGAAACTGAAAAGAGGGGAGTAATAGAAATGAACAAAGAGTGAATTTCATAATCGATTCGTTTTTCATTGGTAACCTCGTATGAAACCTAATCCTCTGGTTTTTGTTTTATCGACATTGTTCAATTATTAGCTGATGGGTTACTCAAAAACAAATGAAAATAGAACACCTTAAAGTTGATCATAAAGGTAGTTTTAAAGCCTTAGAAAAAGGTCAGTATATTGGTGAAATGACGTATGTGTTTGCCGGAGAAAAACAATTCATTATTGATCATACCGAGGTAAAAGAAGATTTCAAAGGTCAAGGTGTGGGATTAAAAATGGTGCTGAGTGCTGTTGAATATGCCAGAAAAAACCACCTAAAAATTCTACCTCTCTGTCCATTTGCTAAAAGCGTTTTCGATAAGCGGGTGGAGATCCAAGATGTATTATCGTGACAATGAATTGGTTAGTTAGTAAAAATCATATTGATAATTTATCTTTACTATATATAATTGGGCCATTGGAGCAGCAGTTATTCTGAAATACTAGCTACAACAATACTCAACATTATTTTAATTATTTATTTATTCCCTTACCATGAACATTTTTGTAGCAAAACTTAATTACAGAACAACTGATGAAGAGCTTCAGAGAAAATTTGAAGAATACGGTGAAGTATCTTCAGCAAAAGTCATTTTCGATCGAGCCACACAACGCTCTAAAGGATTTGGGTTTGTAGAAATGCCTGATGATGAAGCGGCATTGTCAGCCATAAACGAACTCAACGACTCTGAATTTGATGGACGTACAATTGTAGTAAAAAAGGCAAACCCTAGAGAAGAAAGATAAGCCTTCTATCGTAAGAACTAAGGAGCGGGCTTGTCCCGTTTTTTTGGCTCTCCTTTTATCAATGTTCAAACATTACTATCATGTAACCTGTTCCTTACTTAGTGCTGAATGAATATGATATGGAGTTAGAAAAGGAAATCAGTCAAAAAAAATTTAAAAGTGAATTTCAAAAGGCTAGTTTAAATCTGATCTTTACTTCAAGTTGGCTGATAAATAGGCACAAAGATTTTTTTAAACCTTTTGGCATAACTCCTCAGCAATACAATGTCTTACGGATATTAAGAGGCAGTTTTCCAGATAGTTTATCTACCTCGGACATAAAATCTCGAATGCTGGATAAGAACTCTGACGTTTCAAGGATAGTTGATCGAATTACTTTAAAAAGCTGGGCGGAAAAAAAGGTGAGATTAAGTGACAGAAGATTGGTGGATGTAAAAATATCAGATAAGGGATTAGAGTTGCTAGATGTTATGGATCAACATATGGACATTATCGACACATCATTAGGTCAGCTCAGCGCTAATGACGCCAAAGAGCTCAATATTCTGCTAGACAAGATCAGGAGATCGTAAAGACAGCACCTTGCGCACAAGCAAGGTGTGAAGTGCACTTAGATCATAGAACCAAACTTAAAGTTAGTCCTGTAGATGTCCTTTAAGCTGATTTAGCTCACTTTGAACAAAATTGATCAGACTTTTTATGTAGTCTCTACTGAAATTGAATTCAATATTGGCAGCTTTATAGACCTCCGGTATACTTTTAGTATATCCCAATTTTAAGGCATTCATGTATCCTTGGAGTCCAGCCGCCGGATCTTCCTTATAGTTTTTCCATACGGCTATAGCACCTAGCTGTGCCATACCGTATTCTATATAATAAAAGGGCACTTCGTACAAATGCAATTGTTTCTGCCATAGGACATTTTTATGCTCACTTAAACCTTCCCAATGGGTGACTGTATCTGAAAAATCATCCACAACCGTGTTCCATTGTGCAATGCGATCAGAAACCGTATGCTTGGGGTTTTCGTAAATCCAATGTTGGAATTTATCGATGGTAGCCACCCAAGGTAATGTTTCGATAATTTGTTCTAAATGTTCTTTTTTCGCTCGCTTTAATTCGTCTTCATTGGGAAAGAAAATATCCCAGTGATCCATAGAAATGAGTTCCATACTCATTGAGGCTAGCTCTGCTACTTCAGATGGGGTGTGCTTGAATTCGGTCAGCTCAAGATCCCTGGCAAGGAAGGAGTGTACGGCATGCCCACCTTCATGCAGTAGAGTTACCATATCCCTTAACGTGGAAGTTGCATTCATGAAAATGAAAGGAACTCCTATTTCGGATAATGGATAATTGTATCCGCCGGGCGCTTTGCCCTTTCTCGATTCAAGGTCAAGATGCCCCATTTCTTTCATGATACTTAAACATTGCCCTAAGTAAGGATCAAGTCGACTAAAGCACTCAACGGTTTTATTGGTCAGATCTTCTCCGCCGTCGAAAGGCTTTAGCGCTTCGCGATTATCAGGGTCAACAGCTTTATCCCAAGGCTTCAAATCGGATATTCCTAACTTATCCTTCCTTTCGGAGGCCAACCCATTTAAGAGAGGTACGACTTCATGTTGCACAGACTCATGAAAAGCAAAACAATCTGCCGGGGTATAGTCAAATCTGCCCATAGATTTAAACATGTAGTCTCTATAGTTCGCAAAACCTGCATTAACGGCTATTTGGGTTCTAAGGCCAATCAACGTGTTAAAAAGCTCATCTAATTTGTCTCGATCCTGAAGTCTGCGTTCAGCAATTACATGATAAACCTCTTTCCGTTTTGTTCTATCCGTAGATTGAAGCAAAACGGCGGCTTGTGGTAAGGTCATCTCTTGGCCATCGATAGAGACTGACATGGCTCCGCTGATCTGACTATACTTTTGCGTTTCAGTTTGCATCTTCGTAGCCAATGGAATATTTTCTTCTCTGAAGATTTCAATATCCTTCCGTATCTCGCGGATCATAATGTCATACCCTGCTTCAGATTCCAGTGTTTTAAGAAATGGGCTGTCATTTACTTTGCGATTGAGTTGGTCAGAATAAGGTGCCATTGGCGGCTGGATTTCCTGTACAAAGAATTGATACGCTTTAGTATATTCTTCATTTTCA
>JBCCIX010000123.1:0-10419 GCA_039028075.1 Bacteroidota bacterium
GCTGCTTTAAAGGCATACAGTAATCCACCTGTACCTCTCCTTTTTTCGCGTTCGGACTTTGGTGCGCTTACTACATCATCTGCTATAAGTACGGTTTCGGTTTCTATGTTTTCCATTTCCAGCATTTCGGAGGCCATGTCAAAGTTCATCACATCCCCGCCATAGTTGCCGTAAAGGTTCAGCACGCCCATACCGTAGTCTGCTTCTTTTATAGCGTAGCTTATTTGATCTACGGTGGGTGAGGCAAAAACGTCACCAATAGCACAGGCATCAAGCAGGCCTACTCCGACGTAGCCGGTAAAAATGGGCAGGTGACCGGAACCACCGCCGGATACTATACCTACTTTTGGTTTTCCCGATTTCCTGCTTCTGGAAATAACCCTACCCTGGGGGCCGGATGCCCGATAGTATTCCGGGTGTGCGGCGCATAATCCGAGCAGCATTTCATTGACATAATCTTCCGGTTTGTTGAGAATTCTTTTCATTTCTTCAAAGGTTAGTTGCGAAGTGCGATTTGATAGTTACTGTACATTTCAGCGAGATGCCACAATAAGCGCAAGACCGAGTACATATAAAACAAGCATTACGTTGAGCATTATTTTAGTCCGTTTAGTGCCACCTGCAAATTCTTTCCAGATGAAAATTCCCCAAATGGAGGCAACTACCGTAGCTCCCTGCCCCAACCCATAAGAGATAGCAGGTCCGGCTTTCCCGGAGGCGATGATGCTAAAGGACATACCCATACACCATATCAATCCACCAAGTACGCCGATGAGATGGGTTTTCAAGTTCCCGGCAAAATAACTCTTGTACCCCACCGGCTTCCCTACAAAGGGCTTGAACATGATCAAAGTATTTAGAATGAAATTGCTTGCTAGCATGCCTAGGGTGAAAATAAATACCGCAGTGTATGGGCTTAGCTTTCCAACTAATGGGTTTTCAAAGTCGGCAAACATTGAATCTGCCACATATTTATAGAAAAAACCCATGAATATTCCCGCTAAAATCGCTGTGATTAACCCTTTGCCAGAGGTGCCTGCACTAGCTTTTCTTTTCATACTACTGTAAGCGAGTGAGTTGATGACCATGGCGGCAACAATTAAGCCTACACCCAAAAACAGTATACCAGGGTTCCCTAGTGGGGAACTCATGTAGTTCACTACCACACCAAGCACAAGGGCAAGTCCTACGCCCACCGGGAAAGCCACTGACATACCTGCTATGGCAATTGATCCAACCAGTAGGATATTGGAAATGTTGAAAATGATACCACCTAAAAAGGCCGATCCAAGATTCGATAACCCTGCCTGACGTAAATCTTCGATGAAAGGCCTTCCGGCCTCACCTGTACTACCTAAAGTAAAGGCGAGCAGTACAGAGAATAAAACCACACCGATGATATAGTCCCAATAAAACAGCTCAAACCTCCAGTTACCTTGTACCAGCTTCTGCGTATTGGCCCAGGAACCCCAGCATAACATGGTGATGATACAAAAAACTACGGCTAATGTGTATGACTGTAGGATAAACATGGCTAGTTAGAGTTAATTTTCAAGGTTTCATCAAGCGTCGGCAGGGAAGACTGTGCACCTAGTCGGGTCACCGACAGTGAAGCCGCTTTTGATCCGAATTCTGCGGCTTCAATAATTGACATACCTTGTGCTATACCTACTGCTAAGGCTCCATTAAAACAATCACCTGCGGCAGTAGTATCAACTAGCTTACTAACCGGTAGGGCAGGCATCAATTTTTCCATTTCCTTACCTTGCAAAAATGCGCCCTTGGCTCCCCGGGTAATGATCACGTTCTCCGCCCCTCGCCGAAGTAAAACACGTGCTGCCCTTCTTGCTGATTCGTCATCTGTTATTTTTATACCTGTTAAGATTTCTGTTTCTGTTTCATTTGGCGTTAGGATGAATAAATGCCGATAAATATGCTCAGGGAGAGGTTGACCGGGAGCCGGGTTTAGAATGACTTGATGGCCCCTTTTTGTACCTTCAATGACTGCGTACAGCACTGACTCTAAGGGGATTTCCAGTTGAAGAAGCAGTATTGACTGTTCCTTAAGTTGCTCAAAAGCTTTATCAATGAGTTTCGTATCCAATAGGTTGTTTGCTCCGGGAGCTACAACTATTGTATTTTCCCCCTTTTGATTTACCGTAATCAAGGCTACTCCGGAGGGTTGATTGACTGTCTTTATTAAAGCCGTAGAGATTCCCTGATTCTGAAGGTTTTGGAGGCTACTCGCTCCAAAAAGATCATCTCCTAGGCACGAGACAAAGCCAACTTTGCCCTGCAGACGGGCGGCGGCTACAGCTTGGTTGGCTCCCTTGCCCCCTGGATTCATAAAGAAACGATCACCAATAATCGTTTCACCCTGCTGTGGAAAACGACGCGACTTTACTACCAAGTCCGTATTTGAACTACCAATGACACAGATTTCTTTCATAAGATTAACTCTTAATAAAATATAGAGCGAATAGATACCGTAGAGTACATACATAAGTGAAATGTTTTTTCTGCTTAAACACTGGACACTTGGGCAAATAAGTACTCCTAAGAATAGGTTACGATATGAAAAAATTCATCTACCTTATTCTGCTGACCGTAGTCTCTTGTCTTGTTAATAATCAGCGAAGCGAGGCGCAAGCTTCCGGATTTCCAGAGAAGGATGGCCTCAAGTTTAGCCCCAGATGGGTGGATAATCTGGTATTCCTTAAAGGCATGGGAGATGGAATTTCAGCGGAGAAACAGATGTTATACAAATGGGCAGAAGCGAAGTTAGCAATTCCGGGCGATAGCTCTTTTTCTTGGCTTGGTCGAAATGCACAGTTTCAAGACTTTTGTACTGAAAATAAAATCAACCACTTAGGTGGACCTTTATTGGGTAATATTTCTGACACGTCTGTCGATGTCTGGGTAAGAACCCGCAAGCCAGATAGTATCCGTGTAGTCTTGACTGTCGATGGGTTAGAACGTTCTTTTGGTCCGACGGTGACCTCTTATGATACAGATCTATCCGGTGTGGTAAGAATAGAGGGCCTTCTGCCGAATCAAGCTTATCCCTACCGGGTCTTTGTGGGAGACTCAGAAATACCGCAACCCAAAAGTGCTCGAATAAGGACGACCGATCATTCCTTGCAGTCTACCACGACTATTGGATTTGGTTCTTGCTTTCATCGTTGGGGGTTAGGGAATAAAGCAATGATTAACACCATTTTAGATCGAAAACCTCATGCCTTTGTTGGCTTAGGAGACATTGTGGCTCAAGATAAATTAAATCATATTGGCTGGCATACGTTGGATTATTTATCCAGGGATTTATATCCAGCTTGGAATCGATTGGTTGCCAGCGTCCCTTTTTATGCATTATGGGACGATCATGATTACTTTGGAAATGACCTAGCGGGAATACCAAAGGGCTACTCAGATGAGGATCGACAAAGAGTTTGGAAGGTATTTAAAAATTCATGGAACAATCCAAGCTATGGTTTCGAAGATGCCGGCAAAGGCGTTTTCTTTAGATCCAGGGTCGGTGTAGTGGATTTGATCGTACTGGATCATCGCTACTTTCGAACCGAAGATTCCTTTTTGGGAGAGGCTCAGATGGACTGGTTGGAAAGGCAACTGCTTGACTGCAAAGGTCCGTTCATTGTTCTTGCTTGCGGGACCATGTGGAGTGATGCGGTTTCTAAAGGTAAAGACTCCTGGGGGGCAGTTGATCCTGAAGGCAGGGAAAGGATTTTTAGACTTATCGAGCAGCATAACATTAAAGGTGTGGTCTTTATTTCTGGTGACCGGCATGGTTCGAGGGTTTTTCGCATCCCAAGACCTTCGGGGCATGAATTCTATGAGTTTGAAGTGGCAAGTCTTGGAGGGCTAGCGGGGCCACCGGCCTCTTTAAAAGAATGGAAGGATCAATTATTTGGCTTATCAGGAGGATATGCTTTTGGGGAGTTTGTTTTTGATACAACCCAAGCAGAAGCTACTCTGACCTTTAATTTGGTAACCGATTCAGGTAATGTTCTCCACTCAATTAGCTTGACGCATAATGATTTGACACCAAAAAAGTAGATGTGATTGGATCGAATTAATGGAGTGATTGTTTGAGTATCGAGGGCGGATATCCTATTAGCTTCTTGAACTGTCTATTGAAGTAGGAAAGGTGATTAAAACCTGATTCAAAACATGCTTCGGTCACATTACAGTCTGTAGTATTGAGGAGGTGAAATGAGTAGCCAATTCTGATTTCGTTGACAAAATTTGTGATCGTCTTGTTGGTCCTTGATTTGAAAAAACGACACAAAGCCGATTTATTCATGTTTGCAATAGCGGCAAGCTCTTCCAGGTTAATGGGTTCTCTAAAATGATCGATAATGTGGTCATAGATCCTGTTGATTCTCTCATTCCGATCGTTTAAATAGCTTGTACTGAACCAATTGCTCGACAGTAATTCATACTTACTTCTAGACATTTGTTCAAGCAGGTCAATCAGTCCTGACAACCGATTTGCTCCGGCTGATACTAATAGCTTTTCCATGTTTGGAAGAACAAGGGCAGCGTCTCGCTTTTCTATTTTGACACCTCGCTGCGACAGGTGCAGTAGCTTTGCGATGCCGCTCATTTCTGGTAGTTCTAATTGTTGTTTGGGTAGCAGGTCTTGAACAAACTGTATCAGGATAGCTGAAGCCATTGGAGAATGCTCTGAGAAGTAGGAGGGGTCATTTTTCCAAACATGTGGTAGATTGGGGCCAACGAGAACCAGATCGCCGTCACTAAACCTTTGTACACAATCACCTACGAAACGTGTGCCTTTCCCATGCTTTACAAAGAGAATTTCGATTTCCTGATGATAGTGCCACTTGTCGTAGAAATGTGATACATAGGCTTCTTTGGCAAGGAATGAGCTTACCTCAGTTTTTAAATTTTTCTTTAGTAATAAGGGCTTCATATTGACACTAGTTTGCTGTAAGGATATCAGTTTTACTTTTAAATGCAAATATTGTGCAAACAATAGTCAATCATATGGAAGTAACAGTCAATTCCTCGGGGCAAGTTTGAAAGGTCGTTATCACTTAAAAGTGCAATTCTAAGGAAAAAGGTCTCTTTAATCGTAGATCGTGGACAAACTAGGGAGTTTAGATTACATTGCAATGATATTATACCTGTTTATTATGGCGGGTATAGGCTTATTCTTTGGGTGGTTTGTAAAGGACGTCAAAAACTATTTTAAAGGAGGTAGTACTATCCCATGGTTTATCTCGGCCATCAGCAATTTCATGGGTTCGCTCAGTACGTTTGTTTTTATTGCTTATGCAGGCATTGCTTATCAGGATGGTATAGTGGGGGTAACTGTGCTTTGGTGTACATTTCCACCCTTCTTATTTGCCGGATTCGTAGTTGGTAAAAGGTGGATAAGGTCTCGTATTATTACCCCTGTGGAGTACCTAGAAACACGCTTTAACGTATATATTCGACAATTATTCAGCTGGATTGGGTTAGGGATGAGGTTTTTGGACAATATGGTTCGGCAATACGCAATCGGTATTTTTTTGATCACTGCTACTGACCTCAGCTTTCTTGAAGCTATTATTATTTCGGGAGTTATAACCACGCTTTTTACGATCCTGGGTGGAGTATGGTCCGTGGTTGTCATGGACGCCATACAATTCTTGATCTTGATATTTGTTTCCGTTCTGCTGGTTCCATTGTCTCTTGAGGCGGTTGGAGGATTGGACTCCCTGGTTACCAGGCATCCTGGGCATTTTGAGTGGTTTGGCGGGTCGAAGGGGCAACCATTCTGGCTGCTTACTTACTACTTGATGATTTTATTTAAGTACAATGGAAATTGGGTTTTTATTCAGCGATTTTACAGCGTAAAAGATGAAAAAGCTACTAGAAAACTTGGGGTAATGTCTGCCCTCCTTCTGCTCATTTTTCCTATAATTTTTTTGCTACCTGCGATTGCAGCGGTGGATGTTCTGCCAGGCCTACAGGATCCAGAACAGGCCTACGTGGCCTTGGCTGTTAAACTACTACCTGCTGGGTTACTGGGGTTGATGATTGCAGCGATGTTTTCCGCAACGATGTCGTCGCTAAATTCAGAGTTTAACGTGATGTCCGGTGTTCTTACAAATGATATCTATAAGCGCTTAATCAATCCTAATGCGAGCGAAAGTAAGCTGATGCTGGTTGCCCGCCTAAACGTTTTAATTGTAGGTGCCATCGTCGTATGGGGAGCCACCATGATGGGAAGTTTTGGAGGTGCTTTTGAGGCCAATAAAGTACTGACGGGCCTTTTCGCCATTCCCTTGGCAATACCGCTGGTGCTCGGTCTGTTGTTTAAGCAAACCAACTCAACAGGAGCTTTTTTGACCGTGCTGACTGGGATTGTTCTCGGCTTTTTGCTGAATACTGATCCCGATGTAAGCTGGGAGTTAGCAACTGCTATTGAGATCATAGGATGCGTTGCGGTGTTCATGCTGTCAGGTTTATTATTGAAGTCTGGCCACTCGTACAAAGACCGGGTAGCGACGTTTTTCCAGAAGATCAAAACACCTCTTAGTCCTCATGAGATCAAAGAATCAGATCCAGTTTTTACTCAAGCCCTTTCCAACCTTTTTGTAGTGGCCATTGCGCTGTCGGGGCTACTTTTTACGGTCATGAGCGTGTTGAATATCGGAGGGTCAAGTGGCAAAATGGGGACGTGGATTGGCGTAGGTTGCTTGTTGCTTGCTGCTCTATTAAAACTAATCCTAAAAGTAGTATTGCCGGCAAAACCGAAAGAACATGGATAAGATAGAGCGATTTCTGTTGCGTGACGATCTGGCTGTAATGCTTTATCAGGAAGTTGAAAGCTTACCAATAATTGACTATCATAACCATATCAGTCCTCGTGACATAGCCACTGCCCGGCAGTATGGTAATCTAGCTGAGATCTGGGTCACTGGGGATCCATACAAACATCGGGCGATGCGCATCTGTGGAGTGGCTGAGGAGTATATCACCGGAAATGCTTCTGATTACAAAAAGTATAGTGCCTGGGCAGAGACCCTACCCAAAACCATAGGCAACCCCTTATTTCATTGGTCACAGTTGGAAATGTTTCGCGTTTTTGGAATTCAGGATATGCTGGATAAAGACGCTGCCAAAAGGGTTTGGGAGCAAAGCAATCAATTACTTGAGCAAGCAGACTATTCAGCCCTCAATGTGCTGAAAAGGTGGAATATAGAGATGCTATGCACTTCTGACCACTGGCTTGAAGACCTAAAAGTCCACCAGAGCGCTTCATCTGTCTCCGGTATAAGTATCAGACCATCGCTTCGAGCTGATGCTGCATTATCTTTTCAATCAACAGACTTTATGCATTTTCTCAGGCAGCTGGAAAATTGTATCAGTAGTTCGGTAAGCAGTCTAGAAGAGTATGAGGAAGCGCTTTTGAATCGGCTGAGATATTTTCAGGCGCAAGGGTGCATTTTTTCTGACCATGCCCTGGACGTTGGTTTTAGTTTTGAACTACCCACGGCGCAACAAGCTTCATCATTCTTTCAAATGGTGCTAAAAGGAAAACCACTTACTAACATCCAATATGTACAGTTGCAATCATACGTGCTCTATTTTCTTAGTAAACAGTATGCTAGAATGAATTGGACCATGCAATTGCACGTAGGGGCCTATCGCACAACAAGCACACGTTTGAGGAAACTTGCTGGTACTGCTGGTGGCTATGCGGCGATTGGCGGAACCACTAGTATTGTGGATCTATGCAAGTTTTTCGATGCACTGGAGCAGGTGGAATTACTTCCCGATATTATACTGTATAACCTTAGTCCGGGTGATAATGAAACTTTTGCTGTTTTGACCGGATCATTTGTTGAGGACGGAAAGCCTGCCAAGGTCCAATTTGGACCTGCCTGGTGGTACAACGATCATCTGCAGGGAATTGAAAACCACTTATTGGCAATTGCTAATTACAGTTTACTCAGCCAGTTCATCGGGATGACTACTGATTCCAGAAGTATCCTCTCTTTCAGCCGGCATGAATACTTTCGAAGGATACTATGTACTACGGTTTCCAGTTGGGTTTCCAACGGGGTTCTTCCTAATAAGGAAAGCTATTTGATCGAGCTGGTTCGAGCTATTTCATATGACAACGCTAAAAGAATTATCAATGATGCAGGTTAAAGTACGAGGAAGGAAGGCACGAGTGGCTGTAGTAACCGGAGCAGGTGGCACACTTTGTTCGGAGATGGCCAGGAGTCTGGCAGGTCAGGGGATACACGTTGCCCTCTTGGGTCAGACCGTCAGTAAGCTACAGGCAGTGGAAGAAGAAATCATCTCAAACGGGGGGAAAGCTATTTCATTTTCCGTAGATGTGACTGACGAAAAAACATTGATCGATGCAGAAGGTGAGATCTCCGCAAAACTGGGCGCTGCCAATATTCTGATCAATGGGGCGGGAGGCAATCAAATGAACGCAATTACCACCGTGGATTCATTTGTCGAAGAAGAGCTAAATGATTCAGATCCAGCTATGAGGGGCTTTTTCAATTTGGAGATGGATGCCTTTGCCCGGGTGTTGGAGGTAAATACCATGGGATCGGTAATCCCGAGTCAGGTATTTGGTAGATCAATGGCCCGGCAGCGTGCCGGTGTAATCATCAATATTGCTTCAATGAATAGCTACCGCCCACTTTCCAGGGTCGGTGCTTATGGCATGGCCAAGGCGGGCATCCTTAACTTCACGCAGTGGCTTGCCGATTATCTTGCTCCTGCTAATGTACGGGTAAATGCGATAGCCCCTGGTTTTTTCTTAAATGAGCGAAGTAAAAAACGTTTAATGACCGAAGGCGGGGGCTACAGTGAGCGTGGGCAACGGATCATTGACCATACCCCAATGGCCAGATTTGGAAAGGCGAATGAGTTGATCGGTTGCATGAATTGGATGATCGACGAGTCTTCCTCTGGTTTTCTGACTGGGGTTACTGTGCCAATAGACGGAGGTTTCTTATCAAATTCAGGAGTTTAACAAAAAAAGTAGCATATGAGTACGGATCAGTATAAAAAAGAGGTGGGAATGATGAACCTAGAGAAACTAATTGCGGAGCGTGAAGGTATTCCCAAGGTCAAGTTTCCTATTCCTGACAAGGAGCTATTAGTCAGGTATGAAAAGCTTTATACCGGAGCCATAAATGACGTATTGCGAGAGTTTTGTCATTTAAATCAAGCGCTCCCTAATTACATTGTCCCACTACGAGAATATCAAACCGTGGCAGGTTTTGCATTCACCGTAAAAAGCGCTCCGAACACCCTTGTTCAAGGGGAAATGGAATTTAGAACCCGGATGCTTGATGAAATGCATTCAGATGCTTTTGTACTATGGGATAGCAGTGGAGATGAGAAATCGACTTCCTGGGGAGGCGTAATGACTGCGACTGCCAAGAAGAAGGGAATTAAGGCCGCCTGCCTGGATGGAGGAATTCGGGATACGCATCAGATCTTGTCGGCGGACTTCCCTGTGTTCTTCAAGTACCGATCTTCTAATGGTAGCCTGGGAAGATGTCTGATTACACACTATCAAATTCCATTGGAAATTGGAGATGTTACCATTAAGCCTGGTGACGTAGTGTTGGGAGATATTGACGGAGTATTGATCGTCCCACGTCCATTAGCTTATGAAGTACTGGTTCGCGCCGAAGAAATCAAGGAAAATGAGAAAAAGATCTTTGGTTGGGTTTACGAAGGTCAATCTATTGATGAGATCACCAAAAAAGGAGGGTATTTCTAGTGAAGTTTTCTATGCTCTTACCTGCAAAGTATGATGAACGAAAATGGACGCTAGCCAGGCAATTAGGGGTAAAGTACGCGATTACGAAAGCGCATCCGGATCTTACCAATAAGCCGGCGCCTTATGATTTAGCCTCATTGAAGCAAACCAAAAGTAATTTTCAAGCGAAAGGGATCAAACTTTTTGGTTTAGAGGGGGATCAGTTTGATATGAACCCGATCAAACTTGGTCTCAACAACCGGGATGAGTGGATTGAAAAGTATATTCAAATGCTAAGAAACATGGCAGAACTGGATATGGATTTGCTGTGCTACAACTGGATGGCTGTATTCGGATGGTACAGGACAAATGTAAATATTTTAGAACGTGGAGAAGCCCTGGTGAGTGAATTTGACCTGGCTGATGTAGGCGCTAAGGTAGACGAAAGATATCAAATCGGCGAGTCTGAATTATGGAATAACCTGTATTACTTTTTGGAGGCTGTGCTACCGGAGGCAGAGCGGTTAGGAATTCAAATGGCGCTCCATCCGGATGATCCACCAGTTAGTCCTTTAAGGGGGGTAGCCAGGATTCTCACGAGCTCTATTGCCTTTGATAAGCTAATGACTGAATTTCCTAGTCCCGCTAACGGA
>JBCCIX010000124.1:0-10380 GCA_039028075.1 Bacteroidota bacterium
CGGTTCCGACCATATCCATGCAGCGAAATCTCTTTGTCGAGCACCTCAAGTTTTCTCTTAAAATTGTTGCCAAATAAGATAACGGACCGTCCACCGGTATCAAGAACAAGGTTTACCGTGATATTCTCATTTATCTTTACCGGTACCACAATGAGATTATCGACTAATTCGAATGGAATAATACACTCCGTCTTATTGTTAAGAAAGTTGAAACCTTTGTAGGTGTAAGCTGGGGACTGTTGGTAGAGGATGACCAGAATCAAAATGGACCAGACATAGCATTTCCACCCTGGCCTAAGCCTGTTGTTATTGGATTTGAGCATTGTTGTTTGTGTTGACCTGTTTGAAATTAGCTTAATTTCCTAAGAAAAAAATCACGCAATTAGGTGGTTTTTATCGCAGAAAAGTTAACCCTGTGGCCCTAGATCGATTATTCTAAGAATCTCAATCATAACGCATGCACTTCCACCGCTGGGTTTAATTACTTTTGTAGCTTATGACAACATTCTCCAAAAATCGAACGCGTGAGTCGCGTGCTGCCATTGAAAGGCTCTATATTATTATGCGGCATCTATTTTTACGTGGCAGCTATAAGCCTATGGGCATCTCGGGTCAATCGTTAATAGAGGCGCTACTGGTGTTGAAGCCCGAGATCTATGGATCAATTAAAGATCCGGAAAAGGCTGAATTAGACGGTTTACTGTATGTTATGGAGCGATTACCTCATGGGATCGAAGAATGCAGGTTTATCAAACTGGTTTCCAGAGAAGGGTATGAGGAAGCGGGCTACCAGGCCATTGTCCCCACCAAACGAAAAAGAAATTGCTTCCGGATTGACAAAGACCGGATGTATATTGAGATGACCCGGGGAAAAAGTGACATCTACGATATATTAACGCACCTCACTTTTTTAAACATAGAAAGTGATAAGATCAAGAATAAGGCACTGGACCAAAAAGGCCGGATACGTGAGGATTGGCGCAGGCTGGAAGAAGTAGTTCAGATGGAGGCTACCGATGAAGAATTTGACGAAAAACGTGCTATTGTCTATCTCAGCAATTTCCTGGGAAGAACCATACAAGAGACAGAAGAAGGGGTTCGGCAATTTGAAAAAGGTAATACCGAGCATAGTCTGTATCATATTATTTACTGGCTGGGCACCCTAGCCATCAATGGAGCGCAGCACAAAGGGGATAAAGAAATATCCTTTTCCGCCCGTCTACGAGATTCTGTGGGTCAGCACATTTACGGTGAGGAATGGGCCACCCGAATAAAGAGCTTTCTAAAAGAAAAGAATTGGGAAAATCGACCCATTCACATTATCAGCGCCAATCTGCATAGCATTTTAAATACGCTCTTCGGTTATTCCGCTTTAAAAGATAAATCGTATGAATCCATTGAAAGCTTAGCGATAGAAACCAGTGAGGACAAAAGCTATAAACTTCAGAAAAAAATAAAAAAATTCGCACTGGAACACGGTATGTGCGAAATACATGATCACTCGGGTACCAACCTGAGTGTTCAGATTTTTGATCTGGATCAATTGGATACCTCTTGTATGTGTCCGGAATTGTCAAATATCAACTTCAACGCCGACAGACCTGTACTTGTAGTTATGGATTATGCCTTTGGCGAACAGGCTTTTGAGTGCATGGATGAACTTCTGAAACCACTAGAATTAGATGAAAATCACTATTTCAACATCAAATCTGTGTCGATCATAGGCAAAGCTGGTATTCTCACGGGTGATAAAGGCGATATCATGATACCTACCGCCCATGTTTTTGAAGGAACAGCAGATAATTATCCTTTGGATAACAAATTCTCAAAAGCTGATTTTGAAGACTGCGGCCATCCTGTTTACGAAGGGCCTATGATTACTGTATTAGGTACTTCTTTACAAAACAAGGACGTACTGAATCACTTCGTCACTTCAACCTGGAATGCCATTGGGCTGGAAATGGAGGGGGCACATTACCAGAAAGCCATCCAATCCGCGGCCAAGATCAGGTTGAGTATTCATAAGGACGTTAAGGTGATGTATGCCTATTACGCCTCGGATAACCCACTAAAAACGGGGAGTACATTAGCCTCAGGCAGTTTGGGACTAGAAGGCATAAAACCCACCTATCTCACTAGTGTAAAGGTTCTGCAGAAAATATTGAGCTGATTTAAACGGTCCGAAGGTAGTTTGTTAATTCATCCTGTGAAGTAAACTGTCTAACCACAAGTCCATTGGCCTTGGATTTAGCTTTTGACTTGATGTTAGTACCCGATACTTTGGCAAAAACTTCCTTTGGATCGATGAGTTGCGCGTGATGTAACGGCTTGCCTTTCAGATGGTCTAACATACCGGGAATTAGGTTATCAACCACCCAATTCTGAGATTCCAAAGAGATTATGCCCATTTTTCTGATATCCGCCACGAATTTTTGTGTGCGAAGCGTTTTGAAGGCATTGAGCACTTCCGTGTTTATTTCAACAAACTCTTTCGTATCTTTTACTTTCTCTAAATACTTTAGAAATAGGGTGTCGGTTGAATCATCGAAATATACCTCCGCCGTTTTACCCGTGTAGAATACTCTCATTGATGATTTTTATATCAGAAAACACCCAAATAATGGGAAAGTTATCTCAAGTTAAATATCCAACTCAATCGATACCGGACAATGATCAGAACCGTAATATTCATTGTAAATAGCAGCATCCTTTACCTTGGGCATTAGCTTTTCACTGACCAGAAAATAGTCAATACGCCAACCCACATTCCGTTCCCTGGAATTAAATATTTGGTTCCAATAGGAGTATTTCACCTCTTCGGGATAAAGCTTCCTGAAGCTATCCACCCAGCCACTGGATAGGTAACGTTCCAAACCGTCGATTTCCCTTTGGGTGTACCCGGCAGACTTGTTGTAATTCTGCTTGCCACGAGCGATGTCTATATCTTCGTGGGCCACGTTGAGGTCCCCACAGACAATCAATGGTTTGTTAGCCTCAAGACTTTTCATATACTCTAGAAACGCGAGATCCCAAGTTTCACGATAATCAAGGCGTTTCAAACCGGAACCGGAATTTGGCGTATAAACGTTGAGTAAAAAGAATTGATCAAACTCTGCCGTCACAATCCTACCTTCCTGATCATGCTCCTCGATACCCATATCTTGCGTTACATTTATGGGTTCATTTTTGGTGAGAATAGCCGTGCCCGAATAGCCCTTCCTTGCCTTTGAATAGTTAATAAAAGGCTGATAATCAGGAAGTAATGAGAGTGCTGTTTGAGCATCTTCGAGTTGGGCCTTGGTCTCCTGCAAACAAATGATGTCCGGAGCTATTTCAGCTACGCTATCCAAAAAGCCCTTTTTTACAATGGCCCTGATTCCATTAACATTCCAGGATACAAGTTTCAAAGACATATTTCGCTAATTTTTTGAAGCGCCAAAAGTAAAGAATACTACCGTCGCAATAAAGCTTCCAACCCGATTACATAAATAGCGATACAAATTCAGGAGTTAACCGCTTCGGACGTTTTGATTTCCCATCTATCAGGCACCAAATCGTTTGAGCTGACACAATTATTTTATTCGTATCAGCGTGCCGTATCTCCGTGTTTCTGCGGGTTCTTACCCCTTCGGCCTGATCTACCCAGGTGGTGATTTTCAGCCGGTCTCCAAGAACGGCCTGACCCCTGTAGTCAATTTCATGGCGCATCACGACCCAAAGGTGGGTTTCCCGTATTTCTTTTGTGGTAATCGCAAGCCAGTGCTCCTGTGCAATGCTTTGCATAAACTGTAGGTAAACTACATTATTGACATGATGCATTTCATCCAAATGCTCAGCTTGAACAGTATATACTGAGATAAAGGATTTACGGCTGTTTTTCAAATTCGAAAGGACTTACTTATCCCTAAAAAATAAAAATTATCTTTTGTCCCCGAAAAATTTATCCAATAAGTCGTCAATAATTCTGGGTGCTAAGTCAAATTTAAGAGCAAGTGACCGGCATAATTCCACCTCTTCATCATCAATAGATCCATCTACTGAAATCAGGGACAGAAAGTCATAAATCTGTTCGATTTTCTCACCATAGCTGTTGGGTGTTTTGAATTCGATAGCTTCCGGGTTGGATTTAATAAGCTCTAGTTCTTCATTACTCATGCCCATTCTGTGTGCAATGGAGAATAATACATGTTCTTCCTCAAGGGTCATTTTACCATCGGCCATGGCCAGCGCCATCAGGTTTTTAATGTGGCTCTTATCTTTCTCAGAGATAGATTTAATTGAATTATTTCCCATCTTCAGGTGCTTTTAGTTAATAATACTTTTTTTTATCGTTTTGTAACACGTTACCATTGATGGTTAACTCAATGAATCAATTAATTTGGAATTGAAAAAAGTCATCATAGTGATTTCATTCCCAATCACCTAAATGGGACCACCTTTAGAGAGGTTTCTTTTTGACAAGCTTTTTTCTATTTTCGAAGGATGAAGATTTTAGGTATTGACATCGGCGGGACTGGAATTAAAGGCGCTATTGTAGACACTAAGAAGGGCAAACTTCTCACAGAGCGACACCGGATATCAACACCCCAACCGGCAACTCCCAGTGCCGTGATTGAAACGGTTGAAAGCATGGTAGCAGAGTTTGACTGGCATGGCCCCATTGGCTGCGGCTTCCCCGCAGCCGTAAAACATGAAATTGTAAAAACTGCGGCCAACATCGATAATTCATGGATTGGATTAAACGCTGCTGCTAAAATCCAAAAAGATACGGGCTGTCCCACTCACCTCGTAAATGATGTTGATGCTGCTGGTTTTGCGGAGATGAAGTTTGGCGCGGGTAGGAAAAATAAAGGCACCGTTATGATCGTGGCTGTAGGTACGGGTATAGGTACGGCTATCTTTATAGAGGGGCGTCTGTTACCGAATACGGAGTTAGGACATCTTTATTTACACGGCATGGATGCAGAGCATTACGCCGCTAACTCGATCCGTGAAAAAGAACACTTAGACTGGGAAACGTGGGGCGACCGGTTGAATGAATACTTGCAGCATCTCGAATTATTGTTTTGGCCAGACCTTATCATACTAGGTGGTGGTGTAAGCAAAAAGTTTGATTACTTCAAGGAGTTCCTCCAGCTTGACTCTGATGTTGTTCCTGCCTTAAATCGTAATAATGCCGGTATAATTGGTGCAGCACTTGCAGCGAAGAGAGATCTAAAATTGTAGCCTCAACTATTTTCCTCAGCTAATCATTTTGTAAAATTCTTACCTTTGCCAAGTACTTGAGGGGTATGCTTATATTTTTTAAACTAGCTAATGTAGCCACCATTTTTTTGATGATCTCATCCATGAGCTATGGGTCGAATTATGAGATTTTCACAGAATCTGGAAAAGTAGGACTGAAGGATGATGCCGGTAAGGTATTGATTCCGCCCCTTTATGATGATTTAGGTTGGAGTAACCAGTTCAAAGAACCAAAAAACGGTGTCATCGGCTTTCGAAGTAATAACCTTTGGGGTCTGGTTTCGCTAGAGCATAAGAAAATAGTTAGCGCTACCTACCACAATCTGTTTCCTTTCAATAACCAATTGCTGGTCGCGTCAAGAAAAGGAAAGATAGCTCATGTTGAATACTATGGTTTGATTAATAGCGCCGGAAAAATAGCAGTACCATTCAGGTATTTTTCCATTGAACCAGGAATTGGTAATGCTATAGTAACTAAAAAAGAAGGAACAAAAATTAAGTATGGCTTAATAGGTTTGGATGGATCAGAACTAGTTCCTTTAGTCTACAAGAGCGTTCAAATTACAGGAGATTCATTTGTCGTCCAAAATTTTAAAGATAAGCTTGCCATTTATCAATCGAAAGGCATACCGTCAAGCGAGTTTATTTATGAACAGATCGAAGAGCTAGATCAACGGTACACTCTCGTGAAAAAAAATAATGCATACGGACTTTACCTAAATCAGAAACTCCGCTTACCGGCTACCTACAAACGAATTTTTATGGTCAATGGAGAAGTCTATGCCCAGCCTTTTGATAAGTGGGAGGTAATAAACGATGACAATGAAAAAGTAAGATCTTACTACTACGACCATATCCAGCCTTTGGGCCAGAACTATCTGGTACGATCGAACGAAAGCGAATGGGTTATAGATAGCGCGGAAATTGCTTTAACCAATTTGACGAACGAAAAACTTATAGTTCAAGGTAGGCGATTCATTGCATTTAAACGTAATCGTTTCTGGGGGTTAATCAATAGTGATTTCGAGATAGTAATCAAGGCGGTTCATGATTCCATAAGAATGGACTCAGGATTGGTATTTGCACAAGATGTTTATAAAAAATGGTTCGTTTACGACACCTTGGGCGTAAAGAAGTCAAATTATCTATACCAGGAAATTAGAGAGAAGACTGGATACTACTGGCCGGTTAAACGAAAAGACCATTGGGGATTTATAGACCAGTCGGGTGAAGAGGTGATAGCCCCAGTCTACGACTATGTTAGTAAATTTGTTTCAGGACAAACCGTAGTAGGTTTTCACGGGCAACAGGGGATCATAAATAAAAGTGGTGATTGGGAAGTATTACCAACAAGCGGTAATTTACAGCTACTTAACTCAGATTTATATTTGGTGAAAAGCGGAACCCTTACGACGCTAAAAAGTAGTAGTAAAGGCACCATATATTTCACTGAAAATCCTATTGAAATAAAAGACAACTATTTGCTTGAACATTTGTCCGACGGCAGAATTTGGAAAATAGATTTTACCGGTCAAATCAAAAATAACCAGCCAAGGAACGAGCATTTTCAGGAAATAAGAAACCCATCGGAAGGCTTGTATCCGGTAAAAATTGATGGGCTTTATGGTTTTATTGATCATCAAAACCGCCTCATTGTCTCAAATCGGTATGAAGATGTAGGAAACTTCGTCGATGGACTTGCCCCATTCAAACTGATGGGTAAATGGGGCTTTATAAATCGAAAAGAAAAGATTATAGTACAACCCTTATACTCCCAGGTTTCTGATTTTATCAACAACGTAGCTATAGTAGTCAAAGACGGCAGGCACTACTTAATGGATAAAAAAGGCAAAAGGCTTCACGGCACAGGTTTTGATCACCTTTCCAAAATATCGCCTGATTTGTACCTGACGAAAACGGACGGAAGGCTAGGTCTTATGAATAGCAAGGGCAGACTGCTGGTCAATTCTCGTTACCAGGCGTTAGAATATTTAAATAACGGTTATATTGTTATCCAGAAAAATGGCAATTATGGACTGATCACGGACCATGGTGTTGATATCATCCCAGCCGTTTATGATCAGCTAAAATATAACCCCGTTAGAAATGAATACCTGGTGATGAAAAAATCTACGGCGCAAAAGGTTGCCCTTCGATAAATTCATTACTTTTAATTGCTATTCAAAAACAACTTATGAGCGAATGGATGCTTGTGCTTGGTTTAGTGTTTATGGGATTCATTTTGGTCCTTATTGAAATACTATTTGTGCCGGGGACAACCGTAGTGGGCATATTAGGATTTATTGCCACTGTCGGTGGTATCTATCTGAGCTTTGACTATTTCGGAGCCACCACCGGTTGGTGGTTTACTTTAGGTTGTACTTTGTTTTTTGTTCTGAGCCTCTATTACAGTTTCAAAATGAAAACCTGGGAACGCTTTTCTCTGAAAGACTCCATGAAAGGTAAGTTTAATGAGGGGTTCACCAAATCTCTCAAAAAAGACGATCAAGGTACGACTCTCTCTACGCTTAAGCCAGTAGGCAAAGCAGAATTTGACAATAAGGAATACGAGGTAAAAAGTTTTGGGCAGTATATAGAGCCCCATACCAGAATTAGAATAGTAAGTATCAATAAAAATAACATATTAGTTGAACCAATAAATTAATGATGGACGGTATATTTTTAGTTGGAATTGTATTCATAGCGATCATAGCGCTACTCTTATTCTTTTATTTCATTCCAGTAGGGCTCTGGATCACAGCCATTTTCTCGGGAGTTCGAGTAACATTGGGCGAATTGATTGGAATGCGTTTTCGAAAAGTACCTCCGGGTATCATTGTAAACTCCTTGATCACCGCAACCAAGGCCGGGTTACAATTAACTACTCGTGAATTAGAAACACACTATCTGGCCAGTGGAAATGTACCTAACGTGATCCGTGCTTTGATCTCCGCCGACAAGGCAAACATTGAGTTATCGTTCAATCAATGTACCGCAATAGACCTCGCAGGTCGGGATGTCTTTGAGGCGGTTCAAATCTCGGTAAACCCAAAAGTCATCACGACACCAAAAGTGGCCGCTGTAGCCGCAGACGGGATTCAGCTTGTAGCTATAGCCCGGGTTACCGTGAGAGCAAATATTCAGCAATTGGTGGGAGGTGCTGGAGAAGATACCATTTTGGCACGTGTAGGCGAAGGTATTGTTACCTCAATAGGTTCCGCTGGAACCCATAAAGAAGTACTTGAAAACCCTGATAAGATCTCAAAAGTCGTGTTAACCCGAGGATTAGATGCAGGAACTGCCTTTGAGATTCTTTCCATAGATATCGCCGATGTAGATGTGGGGGCCAATATTGGGGCACAGCTTCAAACTGACCAGGCTTCCGCCGATCTTAAAGTCGCTGAAGCGCGTGCAGAGGAAAGAAGAGCTATGGCGGTTGCACTTGAACAAGAAATGGTAGCAAAAGCCCAGGAAGCAAGGGCTAAGGTTATTGAGGCTGAAGCTGAAGTCCCCTTGGCTATGGCTGAAGCTTTTCGTAGCGGTAACCTTGGTATTATGGACTACTACAAAATGGAAAACATCCAAGCAGATACGGATATGAGGGAAAGTATCAGCAAGCCTAGTAAAAAGAAATAGACTTCATAGCAATTGACCAAAAAAGGATGATCAAATGATCATCCTTTTTTGTTTATCAATCATTACCTAACATAGCTACCCGCATTCACATCAATGGTAGTGCCAGTGGCATGTCGGGCCAAACCGCTGGCTAGAAACACCACAGTTTGAGCTATATCTTTCGGCTCCGTCAGTTCGGGTAAGGATAAGTCATTTAACACGTAATCCTCACCATATGCCTTTATAAAGTCCTGGGCCATATCGGTACGTGTAAAGCCCGGAGCGACTCCAAAGGCGGTTATTCCTTTTTTGCCATAAGCTCTTGCTATTGACTTCGTTATGGCCTCCAAGCCTCCCTTTGAAGCTGCATACGCTAAATAATCAGAAGTGTCCCCACGATGTGCGGCACGTGAGCTAATATTGATAATGATGCCACCACCTTGCTTTTGAAAATCTGTAATTGCGCGCTTACATAAAATAGCCGCGGCCAGTACATTGACATTCATCGTATTCTGCCAATCTTCGACCCACCTTTCATTTGAAGCTTCCAACGGAGAACTTATGGCCACGCCTGCATTATTGACTAATACATTAAGCTTTCCGTACCTCTCAAGCACTTGATCATAAAGTTTTGAGGTGGCATTAGCATCATTTAAATCTGCCTGAACAGCGCTAGAGTCGTTACCAATTTTACGAGCTATTTGTTCCGCACTGAAGAAGTTGGAATTGGCATGTAAAGCTACTTTTCCGCCGCATTCTCCAATTAATTCGGCTATTGCGGCACCAATACCTTTGCTGGCTCCGGTAACAAGGACTACTTTACCTTTTAGATCAATGTTCATAAAGTTAAAGTAGAGATAGTCAAACGAAAATCAAATCGCATAACTATCTTTTACAGTAGACTAGCTGCCCTAATTTGTTCAATTAAAGCCAAGGCACTTTTTACAGTGGTGGTCAAAGCGGAAAAATCTTTATGGGCCAAAACGTCCTTAGACACCAGGTTCGAGCCTATTCCTACACAGGTTACTCCCGCGTCAAACCGTTCCCCTCGGTGGGTGCTACACCGCCAGTAGGCATTATGTTCGTCCTGGGGCACAGCCCTTTTATAGCTTTCACAAATCCAACTCCGTAGGTCCCCCAGGAGATAATTTTACCAACTCACATCCCAATTCTTCGGCACGCGATATCTAGCGCAAAGAGGCACAAGCGCTATCCGTTGCATTATTAAACACATGAATTCTTGAAAATCTTGCCATTATGTTATCTTTTAATTCTTCCTGAAGTATTTCCGTTCACTAAATTATTTACATCATCTACCGTTACCACGTTCACATCTCCCTCAACCGTATGTTTCAAAGCGCAAGCCGCAGCTGCGAAATTTACTGCCTTTTGGTCATCTGCAAGGTTTAAAAGTCCATAGATTATGCCTGCAGCATAGGCATCACCAGTGCCTACGCGATCCACAATGTGCGTAACATCAAGGGAGGGAGAGACAAGCGTTTCCATACCATTCCATATAAA
>JBCCIX010000125.1:0-10365 GCA_039028075.1 Bacteroidota bacterium
GGCACAGGGGGTGGGTCCCTATTTTAGCAAGGATACTATCCGGGAAACTGATTATTTGTTCTTAAGATGGGACCGTCGTTTTGTTATTCAAGCTAATGGCGCCAGGATTAATGGCGTATATAATGTGCATGGGCATAAGCCGGAGCTGGAGTTAATTCCGTATAGCAGTGTGCTGGAGAGGGACTTTTGGTCGGTCAATTTTGATAATGACAAGATTACTTTAACCCGGTTGAACTCAGACAGTATCATCACCAGAACCCTGAGTAGAATTAATGAATTTCCTTAGTTTAACCTGAATGAAATCAAGTAATCATATTTTCATAGCCACCAGTCTGGAAGGCTACATTGCAGATGCAAATGGTGGTATCGGTTTTTTGGATACTTTTCCAGAGATCAATACGTTTGATTCGGGATATGCTGCCTTTACCGCCGATATTGATGCTTTGGTAATGGGACGCACTACGTTTCAAACCGTCTGTTCTTTTGATATCGATTGGCCTTATGAGAAGCCGGTATTTGTACTGAGCAACACATTAAAATCGATACCCAAAAAATATGAAGGTAAAGCGCATTTGGTAAAAGGCACTCTTACCGAAATCCTTGATCAGATCCATCTGCAGGGCTACAAAAGGTTATACATTGATGGAGGGGCCACCATACAAAGCTTTTTGAAAGCTGACCTGATCGATAGTATGGTCCTTACCATAATCCCGGTTTTACTTGGTAGCGGCATCCCTTTGTTCGGTGAGCTGTCAGATCCGCTCAAATTTGAGTGTTTTGAATCCAAGGTGTATTTGAACAAGATCGTGCAGAATCACTTTAGACGGTTGCGCTGACCATTTTTACTCACTGTTCAAAGTATCTATCGGATTGATATATGACGCTTTGAACGCGTGATAGAGCACGGTACACATGGCTATCGAAAAAGTAAGCGCTCCGGCTAAGAGGAAAGGCCAAAAGGATAGTTGTACGCGGTAAGCAAAACCATTTAACCATTGTTCCAGAAATAGGTAGGATAGTGGTATACCTACTAAAAAAGCCATGAAAAGCAGTAGGGTAAACTCTTTGGATAGCAAACCCATAATCTGTGCGGTTTTAATGCCCAATACCTTGCGTAGCCCGATTTCTTTGGTTCTTCTTTCGATGTTGAAGGTAGCAAGTCCAAAAAGGCCCAGGCAGGCCACACTTATCGCCAATAGGGACAAAATGATTGTAATCTTGCTAAGTTTTTGCTCAGCAGCATAAGATTGATTCAACCGATCTTCTAAGAAGAAAAAATCAAACGGGCGGTCAGGGATAGTGGAGTTCCATGTATTTTCAAGGACTTCTATGGAAGCGGCAATATTATTGCCATCAACGCGAACCGCCAGGTATTTCATAAATAAATTAAAAGCTCGAGGATTGGTAGTTAAGTCCAGCACCAGAGGACCGATAGGATGGTGTTTAGAAACAAAATTGTAGTCTTTTACTACACCCACAACCTCTCCTTTCAGTTGATCGCGGTGGTAAAATCGCTTTCCAATGGCCTCTTCGGCACTATTCCATCCCAATGCTTTTACCATGGATTCGTTGATCACATAGGCCAGTGAATCTTCCGTGTTATAGTCACGAGAGTAGTCTCTTCCTGCTGCTAATTCAATGTTCATGGTCTTAGTGAAATCATGCAAGACATGGAATCTAGGAAAAGGTTTAGAACGCTCCATGCCTTCGAATCTGTAATTTTCTACCTGATGCTTTGCCCCGATTATTTCTTCCACTCCAGTGATGGACTTGACACGGGTGCTCTGAAGCAGTTTGTTTCTGAAAGTATCGTAATAATCACCCATAGGAGACCGAATTACGGGTATCATGAGCACATGTTCCTGATCAAAACCTACATCCTGGTCTTGTAGTAATCGAAACTGATCGATGGCCACTAGGGTACCGGCGATTAAAAACATGGAAATGGCAAACTGCGCCGTCACTAAGACCTTACGGAAGTGCAAGCCTTTCACTTTTAAGCGGTCACCCTTCAACACCGCTACCGCTCGGAATGAGGACAGTACAAAAGCGGGATAAAATCCGGATAGTAAGCCAATGGAAATGGACAAAAGTAATCCGTACAGGAGGTGAGCAGGTAGCAATAATTGACGGAGACCTATTTCTTTGTCCACCAACTCATTGAAGGCCGGCAGGAGAAAGGCGACCAGTATAAAGGCGAGCACCACGGCCAGAAACGTCATAAGGATGGATTCAAAAACAAATTGAGTCACTAACTGAGATCTCCCACTTCCCAGCGTTTTTCTGACCCCTACTTCTTTGGCACGTTTAGTAGCTCTGGCAGTGCTTAGATTTATGAAATTGATTGTGGCAATAAACAAAATGAATAAAGCAATAGCCCCAAAAATATAAATGCTTTTGGCATCACTATTGGCCTGTATTTCATAATCCAGGTTAGAGTAAAGGTGGATCTGGTGGAGCGGCTGGAGCTCGAGAGTCACATCTGACTGGATATACTCCGGAAAGTATTTGGTGACGAAAGAGGGAAACTGCTTTGTTAAGTCTTCCGGAGAAGCGTTTTCTCTCAGCACAATATACGTCCAGCAGGGGTTCCAATACCACGAACTGGGCAGACCCCCATTGTACCATTGTTTTAGGCTGGAAAATGAAATAATAAAATCATATTGAAAATGGGCATTTGTAGGAGCATCTTCTAACAAGCCCGTTACCTCAAGTAACTGATCCGCCTGAAATTCTAATTGTTTTCCAATAGGATTATCCTCACCAAAATACTTGGCGGCCATCCTGGGCGTGATCAGAATAGAGTTAGGTTGGTCCAATGCGTTTTGCCGGTTTCCTGCTAGAAGCTTGAAATCAAAAACCTCGAGGAAGGTGGAGTCAGCAAAGAATATTCGGGATTCGTTGAAGGCTTTATCCCGCTCTTTATTCTTTAAGGTAAGGGTAGGTGATTGGAAGTTGAATAGCCTGACCATGCTTTCAATCTGAGTCTGATAATCGTCGGCCAGGGTAGGGCCTGTAGGAAAGGGAAGACTGGCAGAGTGCTCGCCGACACCTTCACTTTCAAAACGTTCCAGTACCCGGTAGATCCGATCAGACTTGGTATGGAACCGGTCATAGCTTAGCTCATCCTGAATGTAGAGGAAGGTGAGCATAAAACAGACTAGGCCCACAGCCAGTCCTGTAATATTTAGTGAGGAATATAGCTTCTGCTTACTGAGGTTACGTTTTGTTACTTTAAAGTAGTTACCTAACATAATAGTGGTTTTAGTATTCGGTAGTTTCTTAATGGCGAAAGGCCTGAAAAAGTCTATGACGCCGGCCAGGAATAGGGTTTTGGCCACTAATGGACCGCTAGTTGCTAAACGCTCTTCGAAAAGCTCGTAAAGATCTCCTCTTAGTATTTCAATCTCTTCTTCGCGGCAAAATCGATCGAGAAGCCAATCCATCCATTTCGGAGGAAGTCGTTCTGGAAGATTACTCATGAGATAAACCTAGTTTCGGAAGCGCATGATATAAACCGGAGCGTAGTTCAAAAGATTGGTCCAGTGCCTTACGGCCAAAAGCCGTAAGCGTGTAAAACCGTTTCCTTCGTCCACCTCTCGATTTGGTGGCACCGCCTTCATACGAGTCTACAAAACCTTTTTTAGTAAGGCGGTTCAAAGCGGAGTGTAATGCCCCAATGCTGGGATTACGCCCGGTATGTGCTTTTAACGTTTTCTTAATGGAAAGACTATAAGCCTCCCCGTGCAAAGTACCTATAATCAGGAGCACCAGCTCCTCAAATTCACCCAGTTGCGTTGACTTCATGGAATAGCAAACGTGATAAAAACTTATTTGTTTCCTAATCGTATATTAAATAAAAAAATTATGAAAATATTAATTTTTGCCTTCCTCCTTTTTTTGATTGACGTTACTACGGTACAATCGGATACTCGGATTTCAACGATTGAATTTGTACAAATATTGGATGATAATAGGGAAGAGGCCCTCTTTTACTATCAAAATAATTGGAAGGTGCTGCGCGAGATGGCGGTAAAGAAGGGCTATATTTATTCTTTCGAGCTCCTTGAGGTAGAATTTACTGAAGATCAGCCCTATCATATTATACTCATGACCACATTTGCCAATAAGGATCAATACGAAAAAAGAGAAGAGCACTTCCAGGAGCTGATCAAGGCAAAAGGCTCCTTAAGGTTGTTGAATGAAAAAAAGCCCGGTGAATTCAGGAAGAACCTCTACCTGAAAGAACTCGCGACCCACTTGAACTAACCTTATATTAGGAACACCTACTTGTTGGCCGATGAATTTCATCATATCTTTTCACCATGAAGAGATTCATCACTTTACTAATTCCCGCGGTCTTTTTTTTGTCCTGCGTTACTGAGAAGAACAATGAGCCGTTAATTGCTTTTAATGTTTATTGCGAAATGGTAGCTAACGATGCCAAGCCTTTAGCCCTCCACTATCCGATGACGCCTGAGGAGGTTGGTGGCTCGTGGGAAGAATTTACTGGCATTGCAGAAAAGTACGATGTACAGCTACACAGGGAAGATGAATTTCCGGTTTCAGCGCTTTTTCCTGCTGAGACGACTCAGGGCAAGTCTGTGGTCCTCATTTACAGAGGGGACAGACTCAAACAATATGAGCAATGGAAAAACGACTTGCAGAATGCTGAAGATGACCCAAAAGAGCAACAAGCCCTGGCCAGACGATTTGGAAGACTGTTGGGTTATAGTTCTCAAGGCATAAATGATTTGTTAAGTAAGAACACAGCTTACCGCAATCTGGCCTCTTTTGGAGTAAAAAAACAGCTCACTCACCTCTTTTACGAAAATCTGTCAGAAGCCATTGATTTTTACCACCGCGTTATTGGCTTTCATCAGGTGGATTCAGGTCTATTTCAAATTAGCTCAGACGCCTATATCCATCTGCATGGCTTGACTGATGACCACCCAAAAGGTGAACCTAAATCTACTGCCATTGCCTTTTTGACGGACCAACTACCGCAATGGTACGCTCACATTCAGGAGAGGAAAGTGCCCATAAAATATACGTATAAACCACGCGAAGACGAGCCTCATGACGGATTTGTAGCCATTGACCCCGGTGGGTATTTGTTGGAATTTGAGCAGTTCAAGCAGCATCCTGAGAATGAATTATTCATGGCCGTATTAGCAGATGCCCCCCGAGTAGAAACAGCCGTTGCCGATCTCAACTTTTACGGATCGATCACCTGGACCTACCACAAAGATCTGTTGAAGATGCAAAAGTTCTACGAGGAGGCCTTGGGGTTTCGGTTGGTGGCCGACCAAGGTTGGACAAAGATCTACCAAACCTCATCTACCGGCTTCATAGGTCTCGTAGACGAGCGCAGGGGGATGGAGGATTATGCGGATGCTAAAGCGGTGGAGATCGAGTGGCTGGTTGCCGAGTTTGCGGGTTTCGATGACTATGCTACAGCATATTGGTCTGAATTCAATTATGTAGGGAATTCGTTAGTAGGCCCTGAAAACTACATTTATGGTGTGTATAGTAGCTATCCTTAAACGATGCCATTATAATGAATGTCACTGTTTATTGATCGCATGTGAAATTGTCACGATCGACTTTTAACTAATAAGTCATCTCTCCTCCCGATACTATCGGGAGGAGAGATGACTTAAAAATGTTGCTATCATTTTTCGATATGATATTCACGACATACTGAAATAAAATAACCAATCTGATTGAAGACGTGACAACCCGATACTATATACTATCGGGTGAAATGCACTCTTATAGGTCTAAAAATTATTACTTCAATTAGGAATAAAATATTTTATCTCTATATTTACTTCATTGAAGTATTAATAATTAATCGGTGACCGATCTCAATCCAATTGATGAACTTGTATTAATGATGGTTGCTTCCAGCGATAGAAGAGCTTCGGGACTAGAAATTACTGGCCGTTTGAAGAAGCAGTTTAAGCATGCAGTAAGTTTAGGAACTGTGTTGACCGCACTCAAAAAGCTTGAATGTAAGGGAGTACTGGCCTCCAAATTTGGAAAGGCGACAACCAGGAGAAATAAGAAAAGGGCACGCTTCTATACTAGTCTTAAGGATCTTGATGATGTTATAATAGGAGCAGAGCAAATCTGGTATACCGAATTGGGTGATTATGTTGAGCAAATTTTAGAACATTCATTTAAAGACAATGAAAAAAAATAGACTTGGAGAGTTTCAGGAGCTTATACTCATGACAGTGATCGTGTTGCAGGAAGAGGCGTACGGCGTGGAAATACAACGTGATCTGGAAGCGAGACTGAACGAGCGTCTGAGTGTAGGCGCCATCCAAACTGCGTTGAAGCGAATGGAAGAAAAGGGCTTCTTAACTTCAGAGTGGGGTGAATCCACTCAAAAGAGAGGAGGGAAGCGCAAGCGGATCTATCAGGCCACCCCCTATGCCCATCGTGTGCTACGTGAAATGAAAGACATCAGGGCACAACTGTGGAAGGCCATGCCCGAATTAGGCATAAGCAAAACCTGATGCGCCCATCTGATAAACATATTATCCCGCCAAAATGGCTCTTAAGGCTCTTTATTAAAAAGAAATATTTGGAAGAGATCGAGGGCGATATGGAAGAACGGTTTCAGGATAACCTGGAGAGGTACAGCATAAGAAAAGCTAGAAGGTTGTATGCCTGGGATACTTTAAAGCTATTTCGTCCTTTACTTATGAAGAATATCGGAAAGGACTATCAATTAAACCAATACGGTATGTTAAAGCATAATTTAGTACTTGCCCTCAGAAATTTCAAACGCTATAAGACATCATTTCTGATCAATGTTATTGGACTGTCAACCGGGCTGGCTTGTACACTATTGATTTATCTCTGGGTGAATGATGAACTAAGTGTCGATAAGTTTCACGAAAAAGACATCAGATTATACCAGGTCATGCAAAACCTGCAATATGGAAATGGTATTGAAACCCAGGATCTAACACCTGCCCCTTTGGCGAAAGCGTTATTAGAAGAAATCCCGGAAGTGGAGTATGCGGTAGCTGTTAACGACTTTTTTAGTCTGGGTAGTAGAGAAGGAATCTTCTCCTACGAGGATAATCGCATAGAAGCAAGCGGATGGTTTGCAGGCAATGATTACTTCAATGTATTTTCTTACGATCTTATTAAGGGCGATAGAGACCATGTATTGACGGATAAGAGTAATGTCGTTATATCCGAAAGACTTGCAAAAAAAATATTTGGTTCTACGGAGGGTGCTATAGGTGAAACACTGGAATGGAACCATTCTTCATTCAGTAATCTGTTCCAAGTTTCAGGTATTTTTAAGAACCTTCCTCACCACTCCACTGCACAATTTGATTTCTTAATGAGTATTGAAGTATTGCTGGATAATGATCATTGGGCTAAAGCATGGACGGGCAATTATGCCGAAACTTATTTAATCTTGAGGGAAGGGACGAATGTGCCTGCTTTTAATAAGAAAATTGCCAACTTCTTAAAGTCAAAAGATGCCAGGCTTGACGATGAATTCTTCAATTTGTTTGTGCAACAATATTCCAGAAAATACCTGTACGGCCAATACCAAAATGGTATTCCTGTTGGAGGTAGAGCATCCAATGTGAAGTTATTTTCAATAATTGCCGTATTCATTTTGCTTATCGCCTGTACAAATTTCGTTAACCTGTCTACCGCCCAGGCCTCTCGGAAAATGAAAGAAATAGGTGTGAAAAAAGCCATGGGGGCTAAAAGAAAGGTATTGATGACCAGGTTTCTTATAGAATCTATACTTGTAGTCTTCATATCATTATTGGTAGCTTTCCTGTTGGTAGTGCTCCTCCTTCCTGTATTTAATGATATCACTGGTAAGCACATTCAACCAAGCTTTGATTTTAATCACATGCTTGCTTCCTGCTGTATTTTTATTTTGGCAGTTTTTATTTCGGGTGCGTATCCAGCATTTTATCTCTCTGGTTTCAGCCCTATAACTGTACTCAAAGGAAAGTTCAAAACCTCTACCGGAGGGCTTTGGCTGCGAAAAAGCCTGGTCGTTTTTCAATTTACTCTGTCGATAATTTTCATTGTCGGCCTTCTTATCATTAATCAACAAATTGAATTCGCTCAAACTAAAAATATGGGATATAACAGGGATAATATCATTAAATTCCAGTGGAAGGGAACCCTGTATAATCCATGGAATGGACTGCGTGATGGGAAATCGAATATAAAGTTTGATGCCTTTATGCAGGCGTTAAAAGAAGTTCGTGGAGTAGTGAATACAACTAACATGTCCGGGAACATCCTGGATAAAATAGTTAAGCAAAGCGATGTCTCCTGGCGGGATCAGGACTCTGACAGGTATTTTCTGTTTCAGTCACCGGTGGTAGGTTATGACTATCTCAAAACACTTGGCATTGAGCTAGTGGCAGGCCGAACTTTTTCAAAAGAGCATAATGATGATTACTCAAAAGTCATTCTAAACGCAGCGGCTGTAAAACACATGGAGCTTGAAAATCCAATCGGCAGAATTATTAAAATGAATGGGGGAAGTGAGATTATAGGTGTGGTTAAAGATTTTCACTATGGGTCACTTCATAACACTATAGAACCGTTAATATTTAGGCTTGAACCTCATGGAAGAAATATTTTGGCAAGAATTGAGACAGGCGCTGAAAAAGCTACCATTAAAAGGATAAAAGAACTTTACATGGAATTTCTACTTGGGTACGTTTTTGATTTTTCATTTTTGGATGATGATTATCAGGCGCTTTATGCATCAGAACAAAGAGTGGCCATTTTATCAAGGTATTTTGCCGCTGTAGCCATTGTCATTTCCTGTTTGGGATTATTTGGTTTGGCAGCGTTTACGACCGAGCGAAGGGTAAAAGAAATTGGCATTCGAAAAATATTGGGTTCTGGTGTATTCGGAATTGTCCGTTTACTATCCAGCGATTTTAGCAAAATGGTTTTGATCGCAATTATTATTGCCTTGCCACTGAGTTACATAACTGCTTCCAGATGGCTGGATTCATTTGCGTACAGGATCGACCTGCAATGGTGGTATTTTATTGGTGCAGGCTCACTGGCATTACTTATTGCTTGCTTTACAGTAGGTATGCAGACTATAAAAGCGGCTAAAACTAATCCGGTTGACTGTTTGAGAAATGAATAAGTCCTCACCACCGAAATTTTTCCGTCACTTCCTTCGCTGGTTTTGCCGTGCAGATTACCTGGAAGAGATAGAAGGAGATATGGAAGAACGGTTCCAGGACAATCTTGAACTCTTTTCTGCTAAAAAAGCCAGGCGACTATATGCCTGGGATACTTTAAAACTTCTACGCTCTGAGCTGATGAAAAGCATAGGCGGGGATTACCAATTAAATCATTATGGCATGCTTAGACACAACCTTAAAATCTCCTGGCGGAGCATGATGAAAAACAAAGTTTTTTCTGGACTTAATATACTTGGTCTGGCTTCAGGTTTACTTTGTAGTTTGCTGATTTTCTTATGGATTTTTGATGAATTGGCTACAGATAATTACCATGAAAATTCGGAAAGACTCTATTCCATATATGAAAGATCTTTTTCCAATGGTAAGGCAAATGGACATTATCACACCCCGGCCCATCTGTATCGTGAGCTAAAGCTTAAATTTCCGGAGGTTGAAAAAGCGAGTCCTTCGGTATCGCCAATTACAAGAACGTTTGCTCATGGCTCAAAGACTTTGAAACATAGCGGCAACTACGTAAGTCCGGATTATTTCCGTATGTTTTCTTATAAGTTCTTGGCCGGAAATGCTGCCTATGCGATCACAGGTCCAAAAGATATAGCCATTTCAAAGGAAATGGCTGAATCGTTTTTCGGCAGTGCTCAAAATGCGTTTGGAAAATCACTCACCTACGAAAACGAAAGCCAATTCAATGTATCGGCAGTATATGAGGAAGCCGGTCCAAGTACCATGTCGGAAAATCATTTCTTTTTACACTGGGATATTTTTTGTGCAGAAAATAACTGGACCCGAAGTTGGAATAATAATTCGCCCAACACTTTTGTCCAACTTACCGGCCAAGTGGATGCTGCTGTTTTTGAGCCCAAAATCAAAGATTTTCTAATCGGATATAATTCGAATATTAATGAAGACTTCAACATTGAGCTTTACATGCAACCGTATGGAGAACGGTACTTAAACTCAAACTTTGAAAATGGATACATTTCCGGAGGAAGGATTGAGAACGTGAGGATTTTCGGACTTATCGCCTTTTTTATCTTATTGATCGCTTGTATCAATTTTATGAACCTTGCTTCGGCAAGTTCCTTAAAGAGGATGAAAGAAATAGGTGTCAAAAAAGTCCTTGGTGTCAAAA